>JAWOGV010000092.1:0-2545 GCA_046496605.1 Acidimicrobiia bacterium
CATCGGCGTCCGCCCTCCCCACCCCACGGCTGCGGAGTCCGAAGGCGACGTTGCGGTTGGCGTCCATGTGGGGGAACAGCGAGTAGTCCTGGAAGACGACGCCGATCCGACGCTCGTCTGGGGGAACGAAGACGCCGGACGCAGGATCATCGATGAGGTCCCCGCCGAGGACGATCGTGCCCTCGTCGATCGGCAGCAGGCCCGCGATCGCCGCGACGAGGGTCGATTTCCCCGCACCGCTCGGTCCGAGCACGGCCACGGTGCGTCCCCGTTGCACCTCGATCGCCACGTCGAGGGTGAAGGTCTCGGATCTGCGGATGCGGATGACCGCCGACAGGTCCGTCATGTCGCCCTCCACCACCGGTCGCGCAGCGCGACGAGGACGACGAGCGAGATCACGACCATCACGAGGCTCAGCGCAACGGCAGCTGCCCTGTCGGACTCGAGCGCGACGAACACGGCGAGCGGCAGCGTCCTGGTCCGTCCGGTGAGGTTGCCAGCGAACGTCACGGTCGCCCCGAACTCGCCGAACGCCCTTGCCCAGGTCAGGATCAGCCCGGCTGCGAGGGAGGGTGCGATCATCGGAATCGTCACCCTCCGCATCACGGTCCATGGCTTCGCGCCGAGCGACGCAGCAGCAGCCTCGTACTTCGGATCGAGGGATGAGAGGGCGCCCTCCACGGTGATCACCGTGAACGGAAGCGCCACGAACGTGGTCGCGATGATGACACCCCACAAGGAGAACGGCAGCACGATGCCGGTCGCCTCGTACAACGGCTCACCCACGATCCCGGTTCGACCGAGCGCGAACAGCAGCGCGGCGCCTGCGACCACGGGAGGGAGGACCAGCGGGAGCGTGACGAGGGCCCTGACCGCGGACCTCCCCCGGAATTCCACCCTGGCGAGCACCCACGCGAGGGGAACACCGATGACGAGCGAGATCGCCGTCGCTGCGACAGAGCTGATCAGGGAGAGGCGCAGCGCGTCGAGGGCGATGTCGCTCGTCAACAGCGAGGGAAGGTCGCTCCACGGCACTCGGAGGAGGAGGCCGGCGAGCGGGAGGGAGAAGAGGACGACCGCCACCGCTGCGAGGGCGACGATGCCCCGAGGACGGCGGGAGGGACGCCTGATGGTCACGGGGCGACGAATCCGAACTGGAGCAGGATCTCGCGTCCTTCGTCGGACAGGACGAAGGCAACGAACGAATCAGCTCCGGACACGTTCGGGGCACCTGTCGATGCGGCGATCGGGTAGGTGGTCATCCGATTCACATGCGGGGGGATGTCGATGCCCTCGAGATCCGTTCCCGCAGACAGGACGTCGGTGACATAGACGATGCCTGCGTCCAGCTCCCCCGCCGTCAGCTTGGTCACGAGCGCACCGACGTTCGGCTCATCGGTGTCCTGCGCGGGGACCACGCCGGCTGCCGCCAGCACCTCCCTCGCGAGGTCTCCGCATGGGACACCCACGGAACACAGGCCGATCAGGAGCTCCTCCCTCGAGAAGTCCCTGAGGCCGGTCACACCACCGGGATTCGATGAGGGCACGGCGATCTGCATCTGGTTGCGGGCGATCACGCTGGGATCGCCGACCATACCGGCGTCGACGAGTGGTTGCATCGTGCCCGTGCTCGCCGTGGCCACCACGTCCACCGGTGCACCGGCAAGCACCTGCTCGCGAATGGCCGAGCTCGCTGCGAGGTTCACGACGACGTCGACGCCCGGATTCGCATCCTCGAATGCGGCCTCGATCTCGGAGAAGACCCCACCGAGCGAAGATGTCGCAGAAACCAGCACGACCTCGGAGGTTTCCCGAGCACATCCCGGGAGGCTCGACGCAGCGACGAGCACGACTCCGAGGACAGCCGATCGACGGGCACGTCGCGGTCCGTGTCGCATCAGTCGACGGCGCGGATCTCGATGCGGTTGCCGCCGTCGGGCCGTCCGATGACGGCCGAGTCACCGACGTGGAGCGGGAAGTCGTCCACGGCACGGCCCGCACGCACGCCGAGGGCGATCTGACCGTGGGAGTCGACATGGATGACCGCCTCCCCTTCCTCCACCGAGCCGTACGTGTCGCCCCAGCGGATGCGGTGGTCCACCATCCCGAACGCCACGCGCACGTCGTCACCCGGTGCGAGGTCGAGTGCGCCGAGATCCTCCGATGCGATGTTGAACTGGATGTTGCCGAACGAGTCGATCCACAGGACGGTGGCCTTGACTCCACCGTTGCCCACCTGTTCGGAGAGGGGGACCATCAACGGTGTGATCGTCTCGGGAGGGAGGACTGGCCCGAGGTCCTCGAGGGCAGCCTGGGACGACGCAAGCACGGCCGCTGCAGGTGCGAACACGTCCCGTCCGTGGAAGGTCGCCCCGACGGAGGGAAGTCGGAACCGGGGATCCTCCAGGGACACGATGCGATCGGCGCCGCCGACCATCGCGACGGCGGGTGCGAGCAACCCGTTGTCGGGTCCGACGAAGTATCCGACCGGGGTGCGCGCGGCGATCGCTCGACGAGCGGTCCCCACTCCAGGATCGACGACCGC
>JAWOGV010000115.1:0-4255 GCA_046496605.1 Acidimicrobiia bacterium
TCATCTCGACCGGTCCCGGCATCCGGGAATGGCTTGGCACCGTCTCGATCCCACACGGCACGTCGTTTGCGACCTTCGACACGCGGATCACGAAGCCACACCTCCCGGGATCCGCCGCGGCGGGTGCCGCGAAGCGCCTTCGCGGGAAGCGGCTTCGTCAGGCGATGGATCCCGAGAGCTTCTGGGTGGACGGAGCGACCGGACCGCTCTCCGATGGTGAGCTGGAACGCGCCGAACAGTGGGGTTCCAAGGTTGCCGCGGCAATCGGCTGAGCGGGATCCGCCAGATCGACGGCTCAACCCACCGGAAGGAAGAAGGCAGCTGCCAACGGTGGGACCCGGATCTGGATCGATTGGTCGTAGCCGTGCGTCGAGATGGGGTCGGCGGGCACGGATCCGTTGACGACTCCACTCCCGCCGTAGCGGGGATCGTCACTGTTGAGGACCTCTCGCCACTCACCCGGTACGGGGACACCCACGCGGTACCCCTCACGGACGACCGGTGTGAAGTTGGCGATGAACAGGACCGGGGACCCGTCCCTGGCGAGGCGGAGGTAGGAGTAGACGCTGTTCGCTGCGTCGTCCCCGACGACCCATCGGAATCCGGCCGGGTCGTTGTCGAGTTCCGCCATGGCGGGGGTTTCCGCGAGGAATCGATTGAGGTCGGCGACCCACAGCTGCACACCTCGATGCTCGGGGAGCGCGAGCAGGGACCAGTCGAGCTCCTGCTCGTGGTTCCACTCGTCGTTGACCCCGAACTCGCTTCCCATGAACAGGAGTGCCTTGCCGGGCTGGGACCACTGGTAGCCGAGGAGTGCCCGCAGCCCCGCGAACTGCTGCCAACGGTCCCCGGGATGCTTCGAAAGGAGCGAGCCCTTCCCGTGGACGACCTCATCATGGGAGAGGGGAAGCGTGAAGTTCTCGTTGTATGCGTAGACCATTCGGAACGTCAGCTCGTGGTGATGGTGCTTCCGATGGACGGGATCCCGCTCGACGTAGCGCAGGGTGTCGTTCATCCACCCCATGTCCCACTTCTCACCGAAGCCGACACCGCCCAGATCCACGGGCGCCGTGACTCCGGGAAAGGCGGTCGACTCCTCCGCGAACATCTGGATGTCGGGGAACTGTCCGAAGACGGAGGTGTTCAGCTGCTGCAGCAACGAGATGGCGTCGAGGTTCTCCCGCCCCCCGAACACGTTGGGTACCCACTCGCCGGGTTGACGGGAATAGTCCCTGTACAGCATCGATGCCACGGCATCCACCCTGATCCCATCGGCGTGGTACCGATCGAGCCACATCGTCGCGCTCGACAGGAGGAAGCTGCGGACCTCGTGCCGCCCGTAATTGAAGATGAGGCTGTCCCAATCGGGGTGATAGCCCTGCTGGGGATCGGCGTGCTCATAGAGATGGGTTCCGTCGAACATCGCAAGACCGTGGGCGTCGGAGGGGAAGTGCGAGGGCACCCAATCGAGGATGACACCGACCCCTTTGCGATGCAGGTGATCGACCAGGTACATCAGGTCCTGGGGCTCGCCATACCTCGCCGTCGGTGCGAAGTATCCCGTGGTCTGGTATCCCCACGATCCGTAGAAGGGATGCTCCATGACCGGAAGCAGCTCGACATGGGTGAACGCCATCTCGGCGGCATAGTCCGCGAGCTGATCCGCGAGGGCTCGATAGCCGCCCGGCTCGTATCTCCAGGAACCCAGGTGGACCTCATAGATCGCCATGGGTGCGTCGAGCGCATTGGCAGCACCCCGGGTCGCCATCCACTCGTCGTCCGACCACGAGAACGAGCGGTCCCACACCACCGATCCCGTCCTTGGCGGCTCCTCCGCCCATGCAGCGAAGGGATCGGCCTTGTCGGCAGAGGCGCGTCCTCCGGGCCCGGCCACCCTGTACTTGTACACCGATCCGCGCCCGACTCCCTCGATCGACCCCGACCACACCCCCGAGACGTCGGGGTGCAGGTCAACGCCGTCGGTCCATCCGGTGAAGTCGCCGATGACCTCGACGCGCGACGCCGAGGGGGCCCATACGCGGAAGGTGGTTGCATCGCCGATCGTGTGGGCGCCGAGCACCTCGTACAGGCGCGTGTGCGTGCCCTCGTTGAATGACCAGCGGTCGGTGTCGGACAGGGGGGAGGGTTTGGAGTTCACGAACCCAATGTAATCGTCAACGCGGGCCTCCACGAGGGCGCGGATCACGACACACCGATTTGTGCGAGGATGTGGGCATGAACCGCCTGCCATATGATGCCCGGATCCTGTCGATCGTCCTTGCCGGCGGCATGGGGAAGAGATTGATGCCCCTCACCGCCGTCCGCGCGAAACCGGCGGTCCCCCATGGCGGCCAGTACCGGCTCATCGACTTCGCGTTGTCGAACCTGGTCAACGGTGGTTTCCGCAGGATCGTCGTACTCACGCAGTACAAGAGCCACAGCCTCGATGTCCACATCTCGCGGACCTGGCGCCTCTCGACGATCATGGGCTCGTACGTCACGACCGTTCCCGCCCAGATGCGCCGCGGCCCGCAGTGGTTCGCCGGATCCGCCGACGCGATCTTCCAGAACATGAACCTCATCGACGACGAGAAGCCCCGGTACATCTTCGTGTTCGGCGCAGACCACATCTATCGGATGGATCCGAACCAGATGCTCCAGCACCACATCGACAGCGGCGCAGGCGTCACGGTTGCGGGTATCCGGGTGCCGAAGGAGGAATCGTCCCAGTTCGGGATCATCGAAAAGGGGGCAGGGTCGTCCCGGATCACTCGGTTCCTCGAGAAGCCGGAAACGGTGGAGGGCCTTCCGGATTCCCCCGGCGAGGTGCTCGCCTCGATGGGGAACTACGTCTTCACGACCGAGGTACTCGTCGACATCGTCCAGGCGGACGCGGCATCATCGAAGTCGAGTCGTGACATCGGAGGTGATGTCATCCCCGCGCTCGTGGCGTCCGGACAGGCGTCGGTGTACGACTTCACCGAGAACATCGTTCCGGGTGAGACGCCACGCGACCGCCACTACTGGCGCGACGTCGGGACGCTCGACTCGTACTACGCGTCGAACATGGACCTCGTCGACCCGGAACCGATCTTCAACCTCTACAACACGGAATGGCCTGTACACACGTCGGTGGGGAGAACGCTTCCCCCGGCGAAGATCGTCGCCCATGGTGAGCTCGGTTCGGCGCGCGTCGCAAACGCGATGATCGCCCCCGGTTCGATCATCACGGGTGCCACGGTCGACCACTCGATCATCTCCCCGAACGTCCGAATCGAGCCCGGTGCCACCATCGAGAACTCGATCCTGTTCGAGGATGTGGTCATCGGGCCCGGCGCGGTGGTGCGCAACGCCATCATCGACAAGAACGTGGTGGTCCCGCGCAACCGACAGATCGGCGTCGACCACGAGCGTGACGCAACCGAGTTCGCCGTTTCGAAGGGTGGAATCGTCGCGATCGCGAAGGGCCAGGAGATCAGCTACAACTGACCCGGCCGCCCGACGAGTTCACTGTAGAGATCGATGTGCTCGGTCGCGGGGCCCTCCCACGACCAGTCACCGCGCATGCCTCGCCGCTGGATCGAGGCGCGACGGCGCGGTTGCTTCCATGCTCGGACGGCCCGATGCAAGGCGTCGATCAGGCCGGCGGTGTCGACGGCCTCGGCAACGAACCCGTTCCCGCGGAGGCGATCACCGTCGGCATCGATCACCGTGTCGAGGAGCCCGCCGACAGGTGTGACGACGGGAATCGTCCCGTACTCCATCGCCTGCATCTGGGCCAGGCCACAGGGCTCGAATCGGCTGGGCATCATCAGGAGGTCCGCGCCTGCGAACATCCTGTGCGCGAGCTCCCTGTCGAACCCATCATGGAACCAGACATGATCGGGATCCTGATCGGCCAGGTGCGTCGCCCACTCCGCCATCCATGCGTCACCTGACCCCAGCATCACCAAGCGGAATGGGACGTTTCGTGCATAGCGGGCGCATTCGAGGGCGAGATCGACGCCCTTCTGATCCACGAGGCGGGTGACCATCGCGACGATGGGATCCTTCGTCTCGGGGTTCCACCCGAGCTCCGCGGCGAGGGCTGAACGACAGGCGGTCTTCCCCATCATGTCACCGACGTCGAATGGGGACGCGATGTAAGGATCCGTGGCAGGGTCCCAACGGTCCGTGTCGATACCATTCCGGATGCCGACGAGCCGTTCACCGAGCGCCGCCAATCGCGTGTGGAGGCCGAACCCACCCTCGGGAG
>JAWOGV010000280.1:0-6684 GCA_046496605.1 Acidimicrobiia bacterium
CTTCCAAGCCCACGTCCGGGTGACCCCGGCGTCCTTCCGCTGCAGCACGACGCGCACCGCAGGGGCGGCCTCGGGCGGCGCCTGTTCAAGGGCACGTTCCCGGTGACGTGCCGGTACTCGTCGTCCGTCATGCCGAGGCGGACGTGTGCGGGGGTGTCGACGGTCATACGAGCAGGGCTTCGGTCGAAGCCACGAAACTCTCGATCAGGACCATCCCGTCGGCGGACCCGAGCAGCTCCTCCGATGCGCGCTCGGGATGTGGCATGAGCCCTGCGACGTTGCGGCGGGCGTTCGTGATGCCGGCGATCGAGTTCACGGATCCGTTCGGGTTGGCCGCGTCCGAGACGAGACCCGAGCGGTCGGAGTATCTGAGGATCACGTCACCGGCATCCTCGATCGCGTCGATGTCGGTTGCGACGTAGTTGCCCTCGTACGAGTTGAGCGGGATCTCGATCACCTGTCCGACGGTTGCAGCCCTGGTGAGCACGCTGTCCGTCGATTCGACGCGCATGTGTATCGGTTTGCACACGAACTTGAGGTCCCTGTTGGCCACGAGCGCACCGGGGAGGAGACCGGCCTCGCACAGGATCTGGAAGCCGTTGCAGACGCCGATCACCGGTGTACCCGTAACGGCGAGCTGTTCGACCGTGGCCATGATGGGGGAGAACCGTGCGATCGCCCCGGTGCGCAGGTAGTCGCCGTGGGCGAAGCCGCCGGGGAGCACGATGCCATCGGCACCCGACAGGTCCGTCTCACGATGCCACACGAGATCCGCGTCTGCCCCTGCGAGGTGGAGGGCGTGGACGATGTCGTGTTCGCAGTTGGTGCCCGGGAACACCGCAACGGCGATCCTCACGTGAGCGCCTCGATCTCGTAGCGCTCCATGACGGGATTTGCGAGCAGCTTCGTGCACATGGCGTCGAGGCGCTCACGTGCCTCTGCGGGATCATCGGCGTCGATCGTCAGGGTGATGATGCGCCCGAACGACACTGCGGTGACCTCGTCGAACCCGAGGTCGGTCAATGCCTTGTGGGTCGTCGAACCTTCGGGGTCCGACAGGCCCGCCTTGCGTGTGATCGTGACTCGGAATTTCTGGCTCATGCCGCGCCCATTGCTTCGAGGTAGCTGGAGAAGCTCCCGCCGGTGAGCAGTTCGTACGCGCTGATGTAGCGGTCGGACGTCTCGTCGACGACGTGATCCGGAAGGGGTGGGGCAGGCGGCGTCTTTTCCCACGCATCCTGGGCCTCGAGCCAGTCGCGGACGGGCTGCTTGTCGAACGACGGCATGACCGCCCCCTCGGACCACTCCTCGGAGGGCCAGTACCGGGAGCTGTCAGGTGTGAGGACCTCGTCGATGAGGATGATCTCGTCATCGACCCTGCCGAACTCGAACTTGGTGTCCGCGAGGATGATCCCCCGTGCCGCTGCATACTCGGCGCCAGCGACGTAGATGGCGAGCGACCGCGCCCTGAGCTCCTCGTAGAGGTCGTTCCCGACAAAGGCTCTGGCGTCCGCCTCCGAGAGGTTCTCGTCGTGTCCCGATTCCGCCTTGGTCGCCGGCGTGAAGATGGGCTCGGGCAGCTTGCTCGCCATTTTCAGGCCGGACGGGAGATGCTCCGTCGTCGGGCCGCCACCGGATGCGTACTCCTTCCAGGAGGATCCGTAGAGGTAGCCGCGGATGACGCACTCCATCGGGATGACCTCGGCCGCCCTCACGAGCATTGCCCTGCCCGCATGCTCTGCCTGTTCGCTCGGAGAGAGGAAGTCCATCGCGGAGGTGTCCGCCGAGACGAGGTGGTGCGGTGTGTCGAGGATGTCGAACCAATGGAGCGACACGCCGGTGAGTACCTGGCCCTTGTGGGGGATGTGCTCGCCGAGCACCACGTCGAAGGCGGAGATCCGGTCGCTTGCGACGATGAGGAGGTGGTCGTGATCGAGCCTGAAGATCTCGCGGACCTTGCCCGATCCCACGTGTTCAAGTGCCGCCACGGGGGCGATCCTAGTGCCGGTGCCGGATCTGTCGATGTGCTCGGTGCGGTCCCGGGGGTCCGATTCCTACCCTCGCGCCATGGACGCTGTGCATCCTTGGGGTCTCGCGGACACACCGTTCGACGAGCTCGGCGGTGAGGAGACGATTCGCGCCATCGTCGATCGCTTCTACGACATCATCGACGCCGATGCGCCCGTGCTTCGAGCCATGCTCCCTTCCAACGACTCCGTGTCGCGAGACAAGCTCCACGCGTACCTCGTGGAGTGGACCGGCGGTCCCGCCCTGTACTCACCAACGCGAGGTCACCCTCGCATGCGCGCCAGACACCTCCCGTTCCCCATCGGTGAGGATGAGGTCCTCCAGTGGCTCGACTGCATGGCCCGCGCACTCGACGATGCCCGAATAGAGGGCCCGCTGCGATCGTTCCTCGACGAACGCCTCACGTCCCTCGCCCACCACATGCGCAACCAATAGCTTCCCCGTTCTGGCGCTACTGACGCCCCGGGGGGAGGACGTGGGTCACGCGAGAACGGAGGACTCGAGGCGGTCGAAGACGATCGAGCTGTTGCGGAGGAAACGGGCGGTGTCGAAGCAGGCGGCCAGCACGTCGGGGGCGAGGGTGCATTCGGGGTCGGTGGCGAGGCGGTCCTCGAGCGTCCCTCCCTCATCCCATGCAGCCATCGCGTTGCGCTGGACGATGCGATACGCCTCGTCACGCGTCGAGCCGCTGTCGACGAGGGCGAGAAGGACCGCCTGGCTGTACACGAGGCCGCGCGTCGATTCGAGGTTCGCCGCCATGCGATCGGTGTCGACCACCAGGGTCTCCACGAGGCGGGCCATACGCCTGAGCGCGTAGTGGAGCAATGTGGTCGCGTCGGGGAGGGCGACCCGTTCGACCGATGAGTGGGAGATGTCGCGCTCGTGCCACAGGGCCACGTCCTCGAGTCCTGCCGATGCATATCCGCGCAGGAGCCTGGCAGCACCTGTCAGGTTCTCGGATGCGATCGGGTTCCGCTTGTGGGGCATGGCCGACGAACCCTTCTGCCCGGAACCGAATGCCTCGCGAACCTCCCCGACCTCTGATCTCTGCAGGTGCCGGATCTCGGTTGCGAACCGCTCGAGTGTCGCTCCGACGAGGGCGACCACGGACAGGAAGTGCGCATGCCTGTCGCGGGCGACCACCTGGGTGGACGCAGGCTCGATGTTGAGGCCGAGCCTGTCACAGACATAGGACTCGACGGATGGGGGAGTGTGCGCGTACGTCCCGACGGCACCGGAGATCTTCCCGACGGCGACGTCCGTGACGGCATCGGTGAGGCGTTCGTGGTCCCGCTGGACCTCGAACGCCCAGTTCGCGAGCTTCAGCCCGAACGATGTCGGCTCCGCCCAGATGCCATGCGTGCGACCGATCATCGGTGTGTCCCTGAATTCGAAGGCTCTGCGCTTGACCACGTCGAAGAGATCCGAGACCGCGTCGAGCAGCAGGTTGCCGGCCTCTCCGAGCAGGACACCGGTTGCCGTGTCGAGGACGTCGGAGGACGTCAGACCGAAGTGGATCCACTCGCCGCCGTCGCCGACCGATTCCGCCAGGAGGTCGACGAACGCCGCAACGTCGTGGTTCGTGACTTTCTCCCGTTCCTTCCACGCAATCGGGTCGACCTCGGGGCTCTGGCGAGCTGCCTCTGCCGCGGAGTCCGGCGCGACCCCGAGGTCCGCCCAAGCCTCGACGACCAGGATCTCGACGTCTCGCCAGACGGCGAGCTTGCGCGCCTCCGACCAGACATCGTTCATCTCGGGCGTCGAGTACCGCTCGATCATGCCTTCCAGGTCTCCCGGTAGTCCGCGAGCCTGCCGACGAGATCGGGATCCATCAAGGACAGGATCGAAGCGGCGAGGTACCCCGCATTCGCCGCCCCGTCGATCGCGACGGTCGCAACGGGGATACCCGTCGGCATCTGGACGGTCGAGTACAGGGCATCGACGCCGCCCATGCCCCCCGCAGCGATCGGCACACCGATCACAGGGAGGGTCGAGTGGGCCGCCGCGGCGCCAGCGAGGTGGGCGGCCTTTCCGGCACCGCACACGATGACGCCGAACCCCGCCTCGCGTGCACCGGCCACGAACCTCGCGACCTTCTCCGGTGTCCGATGGGCGGACATGACGTGCACCTCGTGCGCAATGCCGAAGTCGTCGAGGACGTCCGCGCATGGCTGCATCTTGTCCATGTCCTTGTCGGATCCCATGAGGATTGCCACCTTCATCGTTGCTCCCTTCTCAACTGACCGCAATGTCGGAACGGATGTGCTTGCCACGGAACTGGATGAGGTTCGCTGCCGAGTAGGCGCCTTCGCGCGCCTCGGCGAGGGTGTCGCCGAGCCCGACAGCCGTGAGGACGCGGCCACCGTTCGTGACGATCCTGCCGTCAACCACCGACGTGCCGGCGTGGAACACGAGCGCCTCCGTGACATGTTCGAGGCCGATGATGGCGAGCCCCGTCTCGGGTGTGTCCGGGTATCCGGGCGATGCGAGGACGACCCCGGCCGCGAACGTATCCGACCACTCGAGATCGGCGTTCCCGAGGGCGTCATGCGCACCAGCGTGGAGGATCTCGAGGAGATCGCTGCGGAGTCGCGGCAACAGCACCTGGGTCTCGGGATCACCCAGGCGGCAGTTGAACTCGAGAACCCGGGGGCCGTCGTCCGTGAGCATGAGCCCGACGTACAGGAACCCCGTGTAGTGGATGCCCCTCGCCGCGAGGGCAGCGATCGTCGGTTCGGCGACCTTGGTGCGTGTCCACTCCACGAAGCCGTCGTCGAGGTCGTGGACGGGGCTGTAGGAGCCCATGCCTCCCGTGTTCGGCCCGCTGTCGTCGTCGCGGAGGCGCTTGTAGTCCCGTGCAGGCTCGAGCGGGACCGCGGCGTCACCACTGCAGATGAAGAACACCGACACCTCGGCGCCGTCGAGGTACTCCTCGATCACAACGGTCGACCCTGCAGTTCCGAACCGCCCTTCGGCAAGACACGCATCGACCCACGCCTCCGCTTCGGCGAGATCGCCGGTCACGAGCACGCCCTTGCCGGCTGCGAGCCCGTCAGCCTTCACCACGTACGGTCCATCGAACCCCCTCAGGTGCGCGATGGCGGAGTCCCGATCCGTGAACTCGGCGTACGCCCCCGTCGGAACCCCTGCCTCGGTCATGATCTGCTTCGCGAACGCCTTCGAGGACTCGAGCATCGCCGCCTGCCGAGTCGGGCCGAACACCGCGATCTTCGCCTCATGCAGCGCGTCCACCACACCTGCGGCGAGGGGTCCCTCGGGACCGACGACGACGAGGTCGATGCGCTCTTCCCTCGCCAGCGTCACGACGGCGCCGGGATCCATCGGATCGACATCCGGGGCGACATCGCCCAGTGCGGAGGATCCCGGGTTCCCCGGACATGACACCAGGTTCGTGATGAGGGGGCTCTGGGCGAGCTTCCAGGCCATCGCATGCTCCCGACCCCCTGATCCGAGAAGGAGGACCCTCATGTCACGTCCTCGAGAGCGTTGCCGCCCGTGATGGCCCGACGGACACGGTGCGGATCGGGACACCAGCGATTTCCTCGATCCGTTCGACGTACTTCCTCGCGAGCTCCGGCAGGTTCTCGTACCTCGTGACCGAAGAGATGTCGTCCCCCCATCCCTCGTGCTCCTCGTAGTGGGGCACGCAGTTGTACAGGACGCGCTGTTGTCGGGGGAACTCGGTGTACCGCTCACCAAGGGATGTGTACGAGGTCGCGATCTTGATCACGTCGAAGTGCGAGAGGATGTCGAGTTTGGTGAGGGCGATCTCGGTGAGCCCATTGACACGAACTGCGTAGCGGAGGGCAACGGCGTCGAGCCATCCGCACCTTCGCCGCCGACCCGTCACAACACCGTACTCGCCGCCGATCTCGATGAGTCGGTCCCCCGTCTCGTCGTGGAGTTCGGTCGGGAACGGCCCCGTACCGACTCGGGAGATGTACGCCTTCACGACACCGATCACCGAGTCGATCTGCTTCGGGCCGATGCCGATACCGACCGCTGCGCCGCCCGCCGTGGGGTTCGAGGACGTAACGAACGGGTAGGTCCCGTGGTCGATGTCGAGGAGCGTCCCCTGGGCACCCTCGAACAGGACGTTCCTGCCCTCCTGGAGGGCGCTCCACACGACGAGGGACGTGTCCGTGATGTGTTCTGCGAGCTGGTCCCCGTATTCCATGTACTCGTCGAAGATGTCGCCCACATCCATCGGTAGCTGGTTGTAGACCTTCACCAGCTGCTTGTTCTTGTCCTTGAGGGCAACCTCGAGCTTCGTGCGGAAGATCTTCGGGTCGAAGAGGTCCTGGACCCGTATCCCGAAGCGCGAATACTTGTCCATGTAGGCGGGTCCGATGCCCCGCTTGGTCGTTCCGATCATCGCGTCACCGAGGTACCGCTCCATGACGGCATCCAGCTTGCGGTGGTACGGCATGATCAGGTGGGCATTGCCCGACACGAGGACGCGAGATGGGTCGATGCCGCGGCCGCGCAGCGTCTCCATCTCCTGCAGGAGGACCTTCGGATCGACCACGCAGCCGTTACCGATGACAGGTGTCACCGTCGGGTACAGGACACCGGAGGGGATGAGGCTCAGCGCGAACTTCTCGTCGCCGACCACGATCGTATGACCTGCGTTGT
>JAWOGV010000281.1:0-4520 GCA_046496605.1 Acidimicrobiia bacterium
CGATCGAGCCGAGGCCGATCGCCACCACGAGCTGCCACGCAGCGAAGACGAGGTACGTCGTGGCTGTGGTCGAGGCGATGAGCGCTCCCGCCCAGATCGCCGTTCCCCACAGGAGCAACCTCTTGCGACTACGGGAGTCCCCTGCGTACCCCCACGCGACACCGACGATGGCGGTGACAAGGATCTGGGCGCCCGTCAGGAAGGTGATGGCGGGTTGGCCGACCTCGAACGCCGCCGTGAGTGGACCCACCATTGCAGGGATCGCGCCGATCGCGGCATTGTCGAGGGAGGCGAGAACGATGAACACCACCACGGTGGATACGATGTGGACCCGACCGCCGAATCCGGTGGATGCTGATCTGGCCGCTGGTTCGCTCACCCCGGCATGGTCGCCGAATCGAGCCCTCTATGCGAGGGGTTCGTCCCACGGCACTACCGTGTCGGCCATGACAGGTGAGGGTTCACCATCGTGGGCACCGGATCCCGAGACCGTGGCGGCGTCGAATCTCGATCGGCTCATGCGCAGGGTCGGGGTCGCCTCATATGCACAACTCCACCGCTGGTCGGTCGAGGACGTCGACGCTTTCTGGTCGGTCGTCATCGATGAGCTCGGCGTCGTGTTCGTCGACCCCCCGACGTCGATGCGCGGCTCGAGCGACCAGACCATGCCCGATTGGCTGCCTGGCGCCCGGTACTCGATCGTGGAGTCCTGTCTGAGTGCTCCAGACGACGCCACCGCGATCATCGCCGCTGACCGATCGACGATACGGCGCGTCACCGTCGCCGAACTCAGAGCCGAGGTCGCCCGTTTCGCCAACGGCTTCCGCGAGGCCGGACACCGGCCGGGCGAGCGCATCGCCATCGCGATGCCGATGACCGTCGAGGCCGTCGTCGCGTACCTCGGGACCATCGCCGCCGGAGGCGTCGTCGTCTCGATCGCAGACTCGTTCGCCTCCGAGGAGATCGCGCTCAGGTGCGCGATCACCGAGCCGGTCGCCATCGTCACGCAGGACGTCGCGTACCGTCTCGGCAGGGCACTCCCCATGTACGACAAGTGCGCGGAGGCCTCGGATGTGCCGTGCATCGTCGTCGAAACAGGGGCAGGGATCGCCCGTCGCTCCCACGACATCGCCTGGTCTGACTTCCTGTCGCGGTCCGGATCGTGGACCCCCGTTGTTCGCTCCTCCCGTGATCACACGAACATCCTCTTCTCGTCGGGGACCACGGGGGAACCCAAGGCCATTCCGTGGGATCAGACAACGCCGATCAAAGCGGCAATGGACGGGCGCTACCACCACGACATCCACGCCGGCGACGTGGTCGCCTGGCCGACCAACCTCGGCTGGATGATGGGACCGTGGCTCATCTACGCATCCCTCATCAACGGCGCGGCGATGGCGCTGTACCCCGATGCCCCGACGACGAGGGGATTCATCGACTTCGTGGGCGACGCCGGCGTCACGATGCTCGGCCTCGTGCCATCCATCGTCTCGGCATGGCGGGCGACCGACGTGGTTCGACCGGGAGACCTCGACGGTGTCCGTGTCCTGTCGTCGACCGGGGAGGCATCGAATCCCGAGGACTACGCGTGGCTGATGCGAATGGCGGGGGCACCCGTCATCGAGTACTGCGGGGGCACGGAGATCGGAGGCGGCTACATCACGGGCACGGTCATCGACCCTGCGATCCCTTCGAGGTTCACGACCCCGGCACTGGGGATCGATCTCGTGATCGTGGACGACTCGGGATCGGTCGCCGACGAGGGGGAAGTGTTCCTCGTGCCACCTTCGATCGGGATGTCGACCGCCCTCCTCAACCGTGACCACCACGAGGTCTACTACGAGGGTGTTCCGAGCGGCCTCGGCCCCCTCAGGCGGCACGGGGACCACCTGAGGCGGGAGGACGACGGCGCATACCGCGCCCTCGGTCGCGTCGACGACACTATGAACCTCGGTGGGATCAAGGTGTCGTCCGCCGAGATCGAGGCGGTCGTCGCGGAGGTGGAGGGCCTCGCCGAGGTCGCGGCGGTGGCGGTCCCGCCCGTCGAAGGTGGTCCTGACCGCCTGATCCTCTTCGTCGTCCCCGCTTCCGGCGAGACGACCGTCGATGATCCGGATCTGCTGCGTGACGAGATGCAGGAGCTGATCCGCGGACGTCTCAATCCGCTGTTCCGGATCCACGACGTCGTGATCGTCGACTCGCTCCCCCGTACGGCATCGCACAAGGTGATGCGGCGCCTCCTGCGATCCGGGTACACGCCATGAAGGTGACCGTCATCCGCAATGATCCCGACGTCCCTCCCGGCCATCTCGCTCGCGTCTGTCGCGATCGGGGCCACGACGTCGACATCGTCGCCCTCGACGCAGGGGAGGCCCTCCCACCCATCGGGACGGTCTCGGCGATCGCCGTCCTCGGTGGGGAGATGGGCGCATACGACACGGACATCCATCCGTATCTCGAGATCGAGAAGGCGTTCCTCGCCGAAGCCGTGGAGCGCGACATACCCGTTCTCGGGCTCTGCCTCGGGTGCCAGCTCCTCGCCGACGCGCTCGGGGGCACGGCATATCTGGCACCGGTCCCTGAGGCTGTGTTCGGCGTGCTCGACGTGGTCGCCGAGGACGCTGTCGTCGGCATCCTCGGATCGCAGCGCTCGCTGGCACTCCATCGCGATACGTGGGATCTTCCACCGGGTGCGACGCTGATCGCCCGGTCCGGCGCCTACGACCAGGCGTTTCGCATGGGGTCTGCGTTGGGGATCCAGACGCATCCCGAGGCCACGCCCGCCATCGTGGCGGCGTGGCTCGCCCACCGATCGGGTCGCGAGCTCGTGACCTCGGCCGGTGCGTCACCGAAGGGCCTGCTCGATGCGATCACAGCAGCATCCCGCGAGATCGCCCTCACAGCGGATGCCGTCTTCGGTGCATGGCTCGACGAATCGGAGCGAGCCGTGGCGAACCGTGCGGCTCCCTGACGCGTTGCCGGAAGGGCACCTTGGCGCCGTCGCCGTAGACTCCGCCACGAGGAGGTGATCGGGCCATGACCATCGATGCACACGGCGCACTGCGCGAGCGCGTCCGCGGCGAGTCCGGCGTCATCATGGTCATCGGGGACTCCGATACCGGCAAGACCCACATGGCGAGGACCCTCCTCACCGATGCCGTCGCCCAGGGCCGCACGGCTGCCTTCGTCGACGGGGACGTCGGCGCCTCGACGGTTGGGCCCGCGGCATGTGTCGGTCTGTCGATCATCCGGGAACCCGGCGATCTCGAACGCTTCTCGGAGCCCGACGAGCTCCGCTTCGTCGGTTCGACAGAACCCCATGGCGTCGTCCTGCCATACGTCGTCGCTGTCTCGTCGTTGGTCGACATCGCGATGTCGGAGGCCGACATCGTGATCCTTGACACGACCAACGTCGTCTCCGGCGTCGTCGGACAGACGCTCAAGTACCACATCGCCGAGCTCACGAAGCCGTCGCTCGTCGTTGCGATGCGGCGGGGCAACGAGCTCGAACCTGTCATCGGGATGCTCCGCCGGTTTCTCTCGATCCGTGTATCTGAGGTCGAACCGCCGGATGAGCTGATCCCCCTCGGACCGATCGAGCGGCAGGAGAACCGCATCGCCGCGTTCGCAGGTGACCTCGGGGTCAACCCGCCGAGGTGGCGGGTTCAGACAACCGTGTTCGCACCAACGCTTCCGGATGGTTTCGATGTCAGCAGGCTCGACTCGATGCTCGTGGGCGTCCAGGACGAGCACGGCCGATGTCGCGGCCTCGGAGTCCTCGAGCACACCGATACCACGGTGCGTGTGGCCACCCAGCACGGTGACGAGATGCGCGGACTGCGCCTCGGGTCGATGCGGCTCAACCTCGAGACCTTCGCCGTGTCGCGGGTCCGGCTGCGCGAGTTGATCTTCGGGGTCTGACGACGGGTTCGCCGAACCGCCATCACCGAGGCAGTCGTCACGGAGCGCGTGTCGCCCCGTCCCTCGACATGACGGCGAACCCGGCGTCGACGTCATGGATGGTCATGATCCGCCTCCCCGGCTGGAACGCCGGAAGGATGTCCCCCACGGACAACCCGAGCGCACGCCACCGGATCGAGAGCGCTTCGAGGGAGTCATCGGTTGTCAGTGCGATCCCGTACAGGGACGCCTGCCGAACGGGTGCCTCGATGACCTCGAGGACCGTGCCCACCCTGAAGAAGGCTGCCTGGCGGCCGGACGGGATCGTCATCTGGAGACGCGGCTCGATGCCCGTCCTTCCCAGGGTCGCAATCGCTGCTTGGAGGTCGGGGACGAGGATCACGACGTGATCGACACTGAATCCTTCGACCGTTGTCCCGTCGATGGATGTCATCGTGTGGATCGGGAACGCCGGAGCGGCAGGATCCCATGCCCACTGGGGATCCCCCGTCGCCATGGCGATCCCGTCGAATGCAGGCTCGTCCGGCCAGCCGAACGCTGTCCAATCGATGGGGAGGCGAAGTGCGGTGATCCTGGTCATGGTCCGAGGCTAGATGTAC
>JAWOGV010000051.1:0-3749 GCA_046496605.1 Acidimicrobiia bacterium
CCCGTGCATCGCCGTGCTGACACCGGGCATCTACAACTCGGCGTACTTCGAGCACTCGTTCCTCGCCCAGCGGATGGGCGCCGAGCTCGTCGAGGGCCAGGACCTCGTCGTCGGCGACGACGACTGCGTCTTCATGTAGACGCAGTCGTCGTCGCCGACGACGAGGTCCTGACCCTCGACGAGCTCAGCACCCATCCGCTGGGCGAGGAACGAGTGCTCGAAGTACGCCGAGTTGTAGATGCCCGGTGTCAGCACGGCGATGCACGGGTCCCGACGGTCGTCGGGGGCGAGCGACGCCAGGAGCCGATTCAGCTCGTCGGTGTACGCGTCGACGGGCCGGATGCGGTACCGCTCGAACAACTCGGGAAACGTCCGCTTCGCAATCGCGCGGTTCTCCAGGACGTAGCTCACGCCCGACGGCACCCGCAGGTTGTCCTCGAGCACGTACAGCTGGCCGTCGCCGGAGCGCACGAGATCCGAGCCGGAGATGTGCGCCCACACACCGAACTTCGGATGGATGCCTCGGCACTCGGGCCTGAAGTTCTCGGAGTCGTCGAGCAGGTCCGCCGGGAACACGCCGTCGGCGATGATCCTGCGATCGTTGTAGATGTCGTCGACGAAGTGGTTCAGCGCTCGGAGCCGCTGGGCGAGGCCGCGTTCCACCACGCTCCACTCCTCACCGTCGATCAGGCGAGGGATGATGTCGAACGGCCACGCTCGGTCGATGTTCGCGCCGTCGGAGTAGACGGTGAACGAGATCCCCATCGTCAGGATCTCGAGGTCGGACACTCGCTGTCGTTCGCGGACCTCGTCGAGGCCGATGCGGTGCAGCAGCTCGATGAGGTCCCCCGCGATCGGTCGAGGGCTGCCGTCGTCCTCGAGCAGTTCGTCCACGAACGCTGACCGTACCCGGTCGAGCCTGACCGCCCCCACCCCCAACCGGTTGCGTTCTCGTGAACTCGTGCGGGAACTGGGCCCGTACGAGTTCACGAGAACGGAGGCCGAGCGGAGGGCGGCGCGTGCAGCGATACATTCTGCCGGCACGGGGTATCCCGCTCGGCCCGTCGGCCCACCTGCAGGACCCATCCCGAGGAGCCACCACCATGGCGACCATCTCCCCGTTGCTCGCCGCTCGAATCGCGCGGCGTCACGGCATCGTCACTCGTAACGAGCTGACCACCGACGGTTTCAGCGTCGAGATGCTTCGTTGGCACGTGACCAACGGCGTACTCGTCCCCACCCACAAGGGCGTGTACCGCGTGGCCACCTCTCTTGACAGCTTCGAGAGCCGGTGCGTGGCGGCGTGCCTCGCCGATCCGCTTGCGATCGTCACCGGTGTCGCCGCCGCACGTCTCTGGGAGTTCCGACACGTCTGGCGCCCCGATCTCCCGTACATGCTGGTTGGCCACGATCGGACCCCGATCACCGACGGGGTCGTGCTTCGCCGATCCAATGTCATCGACGCGACCGACCGCGTCGCTCGCGATGACGGCATCGTCGTCGCGAGCCCACCACGTGCGTGGTTCGACTGCGCGCGCGATCTCGACGACGCGCGGTTCGAACGGCTGACCGAATGGGTGCTCGACAACCACACCAGCCTGCAGACGCTCTGGAGAATGACACGGCGTCTCCAAGCGAAGGGCCGTCCGGGCCTCGGCCGGGTCAATCGGGTGATGTCGCGCCGAGCCGACTGGCAGAAGCCCGCTGGGTCGGGACTCGAACTGCGAGTGCTGCGAGCGCTCGAGGATCGAGGCATCGAGCTCGTTCGCCAGTACGCGATCACACTGCCAGACGGCCAGGTCATCCACCCGGATGGGGCAGATCCCTCGATCAAGTGGGCGCTCGAGGTCGACCATTCGAGTTGGCACGCGGGTCGAGTCGAATCGCAACGGGACAAGGTCCGCGACCGCGGACTGAGGCGCCTCGGGTGGCAGACCGATCGGGTGACCGACTACGAACTCGATGACAACTTCGACGCCACGATCAGCGAGCTGGTGGACATCCACCGGCAACGACGCGCCACGTTCCGCGCCGCCTGACTCGTTCCGGTGAACTCGTGCGGGCTCGGTTCCCGCACGAGTTCACGAGAACGGGAGGAGGGTCACTCGTCGGCGGGCTTGGGTTCCTTGGGGAGGCCGAGGACGCGCTCGCCGACGATGTTGCGCTGGATCTGGCTCGTGCCGCCCCAGATCGTCTCGGAGCGGGAGAAGAAGAACGACGACATCATCGGGCTGACCGGATAGCCGTCGCGGCGCTTGTCGCGCGCTGCGCCCGGCCAACTGCCCGACTCCGGACCCGCGTCGATGAGCATGCCCTCCGCGCCGTAGATGTCGACGGCGAGCTCCATCGCCGCCTTGTGCATCTCGGACCAGAACATCTTGTTGGTCGCCCCGAGCGCGATCGTTCCCATGTCGCCACCGCCCGACAGCGTCGCCGACAGGTTGCGCAGGCCGTTGATCCGCAGGATCTGGATCTTGGTGTAGTACGCCGTCAGCCGCTGGCGGATCAGCGGATCGTCGATGAGCCCCTTCTCGGCGGCGGCTTCGACGAGCAGGCGGTACTCCTCGGCGAAACGGCGGTAGCCCGTGGTCGCCGACTGGCCACGCTCGAAGGCGAGCGTCGAGTTGGCGACCTTCCAGCCGTTGTTGACGCCGCCGACGACAGCGTCCTTCGCGCAACGGGCGTTGTCGAAAAACACCTCGCAGAACTCCGCGGTGCCGTCGGGCTGGACGATGCCGCGCACCTCGACGCCGGGCTGACGCATCGGCACCAGCATGTAGGAGATGCCGGCGTGCTTCTTGACGTCCGGATCGGTGCGGGTCAGCAGGAAGCAGTAGTCGGCGTGGTGGCCCTGGGTGGTCCACACCTTCTGGCCGTTGATGACCCACTCGTCGCCGTCGAGCACTGCGGTGGTCTTCAGCGACGCGAGATCGGAGCCCGAGTTCGGCTCGGAGAAGCCCTGGCACCAACGGGTGGTGCCGCTGAGGATGCCCGGCAGGAACTCCTTCTTCTGCTCCTCGGTCCCCCACTGCAGGATCGTCGGGCCGACGAGCGTGTCACCGAAGAAGTCGCCGCGCATCGGCGCCTTCGCGTTCGCGAACTCCTCGGAGAGCACGACACCCTGCATCGTGGTGAGGCCCTTGCCGCCGTACTCAGCCGGCCAGGTCGCGCAGATCCAACCACCTTCGAACAGCTTCTGGGGCCATTGCTCGTTGAACTGCTTGCGTTCTTCGTCGGTCATCTCGAAGCCGTCGTCGAACCAACCATCGGGCAGGTTCTCGTGCAGCCACGCCTTGATCTCGGTGCGGAATTCCTCGGCTTCTGGGGGATAGGAGAGATCCATGTCCCCATTCTGCCCCACGACTTGACCCACGGGTCAAGTCCAGATGCCGGCCGGAACGGCGCCCGGCACCGTGTCGATCCGGACGGGACCATTCACACGGAGGAAACAGTTCGGCGACAAGCGGGAAATCCCACACCTTTAGGTTGCGCTCGCAATCCGGGCGGCAATGGCGCCACTGGACTCCGCATCCCTGTTCCCTATCCCTTGGAGGACCCGTGCGCAACAGAGCGCTTCGAATCGTTTCCGGCCTGGGTGGCGTCGTCGCCATCTTGGCCATCACCCCATCCGTCGGCTTTGCCCAGGACTACGTCCCGACCGCCCAGGACTACCTGAACAACATCTGGGTGTTCATCGCCGGCGTGCTGGTGTTCTTCATGCAGGCCGGCTTCGCCCTCGTCGAGGCCGG
>JAWOGV010000125.1:0-7428 GCA_046496605.1 Acidimicrobiia bacterium
TGTGGGCGATCACGATCGACGTCCGCCCCGTCAGCAGCGCTGCGAGGGCGATCTCGACGTTGGCCTCTGTCTCGGGATCGAGGTTCGAGGTCGCCTCGTCGAGGACGATCACGGCCGGATCGGCGAGGAACGCCCGTGCGAGCGCGACGAGCTGTCGCTCGCCCGCGGAGAACCGGCCGCCGCGTTCACGGACCTCGGTGTCGAGGCCCTCGGGTAGCGCCGCCACCCATTCGGCGATCCCCATCGCCTCGAGGACCGTCCACACCTCGGTGTCCGGCGCACCGGGCTTCGCGTACTTGACGTTGTCGCGCAGCGTGCCTGCGAAGAGGAACCCGTCCTGGGGAATCAGGGCAAGCGCCTCGACGCGCGACCTCTCCGTCGTGTCCCTGAGGTCGACGTCGTCGATGGTGACCCTCCCCCGCCGGGGGTCGTAGAAGCGCATCGCGAGCTTGGCGAGGGTCGACTTGCCCGATCCGGTCTCACCGACGATCGCGACCCGTTCGCCAGGTTCCACCTCGAGGTCGATGTCATGCAGGACGAGCGGACCATCGCCGTATCCGAAGGACACGGACTCGAACTGCACCCTGCCCGACACGGGATCGGGGATGTCGTAGGCGCCGTGCCTGTCGGACACGACGACCTCTTCCTCCATGAGCCCGAAGAGCTTCGCGAGCGCGGCGAGGGCGGACTGGAGCAGGTTGTAGACGTTCGAGAGGTTGATGATGGGCTGGAAGAACCAGTCGAGGTACAGGAGGAACGCAACGAGCGTCCCGACCGTCATCGAGCCGTCGATGACCCTCCGTGTCCCGATGGCAAGCGACGCTGCGATTGCCACGACACGGAGGAACGCCACGACGGGGAAGTACCACGAGATGGCACGCGAAGCTGCCATGTTCGCCTCGAAGTGTCGCTCGTTGACGCGACCGAACGAGCGTGCCTGCGCGCCCTCCTGCGTGAATGCCTGCACGACACGCACGCCGGTGATTCCCTCCTGCAAGCTACCGAGGACCTGGCCGATCCGTTCACGCACCATGTCGTAGGCCTTCCTGGCCTGCCGTTGGAAGACCACGGTCACGACGAGCAGCACCGCGACCACAGCCATCACCGCCGAGGCCATCTGCGCATCGACGAGGAACAGGGCGATGGTCACGCCGACGATCGTCAGGAGGTTGCTCAGCGCCATGACGGCGCCGTCGGATGCGAACTCCTGGAGGGACTCGATGTCCGCCGTCATCCGAGACACGAGGACACCACTCTTGGAGCGCGAGAAGAACCCCATGTCGAGGCGCAGCATCCGACCGAACACGACCCCGCGGAGCTGCTTGAGGTATTGCTCACCAACGTAGGCGACGCTCCACTGCGACACGAGTGTGATCACGTACTGGATGGCGAGG
This sequence comes from Acidimicrobiia bacterium, assembly GCA_046496605.1. GTDB lineage: Bacteria > Actinomycetota > Acidimicrobiia > Spongiisociales > UBA5794 > SZUA-442. Next base: position 1,395 of record JAWOGV010000125.1, read on the forward strand.
AGGGCGACGAAGATCCCCCCTGCGATGACGATGACGTCCTTGTCCCCCTCGGTGATGCCCTCGTCGACGCCGGTTCGCACGATGATCGGCCCGATCAGGCGCACCACGGTCGCGACGACCGTGGCGACCACCGCCCCGGTCAGGGCCCATCCGAGGCCCTCGGACAGGCGCGCGGCTCTCGCGATCAGGCTGCCGGGCCGTTCGATCCGATAGTCCCCCGCGGAGGCCATGTACTTCACCGCGCGACCTCGATGTCACCTGCGGCGAGGACCTCGGAGTACCTCGGGACATCCTCGAGGAGGGTCGCGTGGGGACCGAATGCGATGATCGATCCATCCTCGATGAAGGCGACGTTGTCCACGAGGGAGAGTGTCGAGGTCCGGTGGGCGACGATCACCGTGGTCCGCCCTGCCATCACCTGTCGGAGGGCAGCTTGGATCTCCGCCTCGACGACTGCGTCGACGGAGGACGTCGCATCGTCGAGCACGAGCACGCGGGGGTCCCTGATGACCCCTCGTGCAAGGCTCACGCGCTGGCGCTGGCCACCGGACAGGGTGGCCCCCCGTTCACCGACGATCGTCCGGTAGGCCTCCGGCAGCTGGCAGATGAAGTCATGGGCCCGAGCGAGCCGTGCGGCGGACCGGACCTGTTCGTCGGACGCAGAAGGATCCCCAACGCGGATGTTGTCCTCGATCGAGGCCGAGAACAGGAAGGTCTCCTGGAACACGACCGCGACCTCGTTGCGGAGTTGCTCGAGCTGGATCTCGCGAACGTCGACGCCGTCGATCGACACCGAACCCCCGGTGACGTCATAGAACCTCGGGATCAGGTGGGCCAGCGTGGTCTTTCCCGCTCCGGTGGCTCCGACCAGGCCAACGCTCGTGCCTCCCGGAATCACGAGGTCGACGCCCGAGAGGATCTCCGAACCACCCGGATACCGGAACCTCACCGCTTCGAAGCGGATCTCCCCATGACCCTCAGCGAGACGCCGGGGGTGCGCCGGTTCCCTCACATCCGGGTCCGTCTCGATCAGCTCGTCGATGCGGGTGGCCGCGGCTGCCGACCGCGGGAGGTTTGCGAAGAACCAGCCGGTGATCATGAGGGGGAGGACCATGACGGCCAGGTACTGGGTGAATGACACGAATTCGCCGATCGAGACGGCACCGTCGACGACCCTGATGCCGCCGATGACGAGCACGGCAACCGTTCCGAGTGCAGGGATGATCTCGAAGAGCGGTCGGTGGATCGCGCGCTCCCTGGCCATGTCCATCGCCGCGTCGTAGATCAGCTCCGCCTCGTCGTCGAGACGCTGCTGGTGCTGGGCCTCCTGGCCGTAGCTCTTGACGACCTCGATCCCCGTGACGGTCTCCTCGACGACGTGCGACAGCGAGGAGAGCCGCTCCTGCAGGTCGAACGAGTACCCAATGACCCTGCTGGCGAACCGGGCGGACGTGAGGAGCAGCGCGGGGACCATGAGTGCGGCAACACCGCCGAGCACCGGATCGATCACAACGAGGACGACGGCGACGACCACGAACATTGCGAGGTTCGCGAGGGTGATCGGAAGCATCGCGAGGATGAGCCTGACCTGGCCGAGATCGGATGACGCCCGTGCCATGAGCTGGCCGGTCGAGGTCACGTCGTGGAACGAGAACGCCATCCGTTGGATGTGCGTGAAGAGGCGGTTCCGGATGTCGGCTTCGGCGCGGTATGAGAGCTTGAAACCGAAGTACCGACGCATGCCGATCCCGACGGCCTCGATGATCGCCACGAGGATGAGGCCGACGAGGATCGGCCAGATCAACGACCAGTCGGCCTCGTCGACGGCGATGTCGACGGTACGACCGACGAAGAACGGGATCGTGACCACCATCGCCATCCAGATGAGTGCCCCCACGATCGAGAGGGCTGCGATTCGCCAGTAGTGGCGCAGGACACGCCACAGGAGGTCGAGACCCGTCCGGATTTCGGACAGGTGGGAGGATCGGGCGCGCATACCCTCAACCCTACCGCAGGTCGAGATCCCCGAACGCCCCGGCGAACGCGGCGATGACCGTCGGTGCAGCGACGACGACGACCCCGATGTAGTACAGCCACACGAGGAACACGCCCGCCGTTCCGAGCACCGCGATCGTCCCTGAGCCGATCTCAGGGGACAGCCTCGCTGCCAGCAGGGTCCCGAACACGACGAGTCCTGCAACGATGCCCGCAACCACGCCGGCATGGGCCATGGGCTGTGGAGGGCCCCAGTGATAGATCGCCCACAGCAGGAACCACACGAATGCCACGGCGATCACCGCGACGATCAACTGCGCCATCCCCGTGCCACCGACACCGAAGAGATCTGCAATGCCGCTCCAGATGCGGTTGCCGAGGAGCCCGACGGCGTACGCGCCGAGGATGCCGATGCCACCCACCACCGTCACCGCAACACCCAACAGACGCGAGCGCAGGTATCCACGCTCGTCTCGCTCCCCCTCGACGGCGCGAAGCGCCTTCTGTACGGCATACACGGCGCGTGAACCGGACCACAGGGCGACGAGCAGCGAGAGGACGAGGATGTACCCGGCCTCGTCCTGGACCCACACGACGGACTGGCTGAGGATGTCGATGAGGAACGCGGCGATCTCCGGGGGCAATGTCGTCTCCATCGCCGCATACAGGTCGGTGAGGATCTGGTTGGACGGGTCGAAGAACGTCAGGAGCGCTGCGAACGCGAGCGCGAGCGGCACCAGGGCGAACAGGCTGTTGTATGCGATCGCCGCACCCATGAGGAGGGGGTCGGCGCGCCTGATCTGTTCGGCGCTCCTGGACCACACATCCCGCGCAAACTCCACGACCATCGCCATGGTCCGAGACTAGGAGTGTCCTCCGACGACGCGACGGGTACCTCGACTACTCGGAACCGGTTTCTACACTCGCAACGATGCGCACCGCCGCACTCCTCTCCCTCGCCGCCGCCATCCTCGCATCGTCCTGCGTGGCCGGCGGGGAGAACGTCATCGCTGCCGACACGAACTCGACGGCCACCACCGCACCATCCGTGCCACAGACGACGGCATCGACCGATGCCACCGGAACGTCGGAACCGGACGGGACATCGACGTCCACATCCACGACGTTCGCTCCGCGTCCGACCGGGGTGGTCACGCCAGACACCGTCTTCAGGCCGTGGGGAACGGTCGAGGGCCTCACCATGTTCCGGGGCAACCCGACGAGGACCTTCTTCGGAACGGGGCCGATCCCGACTTCGGCACCCGGGCAGCTGTGGCGCTACCCCGACTCCCCGATGGCGGGGCTGTCACCGGAAGGCGAGGAGGAGAAGTGGTGGTACGGAACGGGGTGGACCGGCCAGCCGCTCGTCCACGAACGCACCGATGGGATCACCGAGCTGATCTTCGGTGCGTACGACAAGCAGATCCACTTCCTGGACGCCGACACCGGCGCACAGCTCCGACCCGGATATGACATGGGCGACATCATCAAGGGAACGGTCACGCTCGATCCCGACGGCTTCCCACTGCTCTACGCAGGGTCCCGGGACCCGCGGTTCCGGATCCTCGCCCTCGACGGTGACGAGGTTCGAGAGGTCTGGTCGCTGCACGCAAAAGCGGTCGACGGCATGTGGAACGACGACTGGGACTCGAACCCCGTTGTCGTCGACGACATGCTGTACGTCGGCGGCGAGAACTCGTGGTGGTTCGCCATCAAGCTCAACCGCGGCTACGACGCGGGCGGGATGGTCACCGTGGCACCAGAGGTGGTCTACCAGATGCCTGCCTGGACGGACGACCTCTTCGAGCTCCTCGGCCGTCAGCACTCCGTTGAGAACTCGACCGCCATCTTCGAGCAGAAGGCGTACTTCGCGACGAGCGGCGGACGGGTCGTCGGCGTCGACCTGACCGACATCGAGAGCGGTGAAGCCGAGGTGTTCTTCGACTTCTGGATGGGTGATGACGTCGACTCCACGATCACCGTCGACGCCGAGGGTTTCGTCTACGTCGTTGCCCACGCGGATCACGAGAAGACCAACAACACGGCTGCCCGCCGCGTCCGCGAGGTGGGTCAGCTCGTCAAGCTCGACACCTCCATACCGGTGGGGGATCCCCTCACGAGCATCTCGCCCATCGTGTGGAGCGTCGAGATTCCGGCTGCAAGGGGACAGGACACGGGCGCGTGGGCGACGCCAGCCCTCCACCCCGACGGGGTCCTCTTCGTCGCCACGGACAGCGGGAACCTGCTCGCCATCACGACCGACAACGGCGCGATCGTGTGGTCGGATGATGTCGGGGTGAACGCGTGGTCATCGCCGGTGATCGCCGATGGAGCGCTCGTGATCGCGGTCGACTGCTTCTCGGACCAGTCGGCCCTGCGCGCGTACGACCTCAGCGATCCACTGAATCCCACCGAGATGTGGACGCATACGCTCGCGACCGGAGGATGCATCGAGTCGACGCCTGCGGTGTGGAACGGGAGGATCTACGTGGGTTCACGGGACGGGTTCATGTACGCTTTCGGCTCGTGACGACGACGACAGGCATCGGGAGCTCCATTCGGACGACACTGGTCGTCGTATCCCTCGGTTTCGGTGCCATGGCATCCCTGGCGACCATCGTCGCGTTTGTCGGATCGACATGGTGGGGATTCGATCTGCTCGCCAACTTCCGGTGGCAACTCGCCTGGGTGGCGTTCTTCGCAGCCGTCGTGTATTCATTGACGACCCAGGGTGTGGCTGCACTCGTGTTCCTTGCCGCCGTCGTGGTCAACGGATTCGTCATCGCGCCTGCATGGACCGGTTCACAGCCGACGGGAACGGGCGAGGACGGGATACGGATCGTCAGCCTCGACATGTCGGACACCATCGACAGCGATGGTGCGATCCTTCGGTGGCTCTTCGACTCGGAGGCGGACCTGATCATCGTGTCGGGAATCGCCGGGGGTCGGCTCACTCCCCTCGTCGCAGAGGGCTCCCCGTACGACCTGATCGCCGAAGCCGACCCGGACAGACCTGGGATCACGATCGTCGGCCGCCAACCGTACGCGTTCGAACTGGTGCCGACCGACGCGACCGGCAACGAGTCGTTGATCGTCGTCTCGGTTCCATCGGGCGGCGCGGTCACGAGCGTGATCGCGGGTTGGGGCCAGATCGCGAGCGACGCACCAAGGGCCGACGCCCTCGCATCCCGTCTCGCAACGATCGGCGCGCTCATCGACGCGCGGAGCGGGCCCATGATGGTCGTTGGCAACCTTGGGGCAACTCGCCATACCCATGGCATGCGATCGCTGCTCGGCTCCACAGGCCTGCGGGATGCCACGGAGGGGTCGGGCTACCTGTCGACGTGGCCCGTATCGGGCCTGCCCATCATCGGCGGTTGGGTCGGCATTCCGATCGACACGGTGCTCATGACGCGCGAACTCACCCCGTTCGCGCTCGACACCGGACCCGCGATCGGTGCCAACCACCTCCCCGTGACCGTCGTCGTCGGCGCGGTCGCCGACAGCTGACGGACGCCACCACCGGTACCCTGCTCCGATGGCCTACGACCTCTCCTCAGCAACGGCGGCGTCCGTCCGCGAAGCGACAGCCGAAGCCATCACGCGGGCGGACGGCCTGGTCGACTCGTCGATCGGTGCCAACGGAGCGTCCTTCATGGATCGAATCGCACCGCTGGATGCCGCCGTCGGCATCGTCCAGGATGCGAACGGCTACGGCCCCTTGCTCGCGAACTTCCATCCGGACAAGGACGTCAGGGATGCGGGGAACGAGGCGGAACAGACCCTCTCGACATGGGTGAGCGACCTGCTCGCCCGCCGCGACGTGTACGACTCCGTCCTGACGGTCGATGACGAGGGCCTCGAAGGGCTCGAGGCGAGATCGCTCGTCGAGTGGGTGAGGGACCTGAGGAGGGCGGGCCACGACCTCTCGAGCGAGGACCGCACGAGAGGTCGTGCCCCGCCCTCCTCAGGTCCCTCACCCACTCGACGAGCGATCTCGCCTCGAGCCCTTCGAGGCCCTCGTCATCGACCGTCAGGA
>JAWOGV010000199.1:0-2659 GCA_046496605.1 Acidimicrobiia bacterium
CATCTGGTGACCATACGCCTCTCCGCAGGTCGTCGCGTCGGCGGTCGCCCGTATGCTGTCGACGTGGCGACTCCGACCTCAGGGCCTGCCCCCGACATCGACGAGGGCTACTGGGACATCCTCGACGACACCGCGCAGGGTCCCCGTGCGGCTCCGATGTCGAGCCCGTTACGGGCCTCGAAACCCCTGCGCGCCCCGATCCGGGTCGACGACGTGACGCTGCACCGGGAGCTGCGGTCCGTGTTCGGCTACGAGGAGTTCAGGCCGGGCCAGCGTCGCGTCATCGAAGCAGCACTCGGGGCGACGGATTGCCTCGCGGTGATGCCGACGGGGTCAGGGAAGTCGCTCACGTACCAGCTCGCCGCACGACTCATCGGTGGCACGACGCTCGTCATCTCACCGCTCATCGCGCTCATGAAGGACCAGGTGGACGCGGCCGCCGAGCTCGGGATTGCAGCCACGTTCATCAACTCGAGCATCGAGTACGAGGAGCGCAAGCGACGCATCGACGGCCTTGCGGCGGGGGAGTACGAGCTCGTCTACGCAGCCCCGGAAGGTCTCGGCGCCGAGCTCGGCTCCGTTCTGGACGCCGCGGACGTTCGGCTGATCGCCGTCGACGAGGCGCACTGCATCAGCCAGTGGGGCCATGACTTCCGTCCCGCCTACCGCCAGCTGATCCACCTCAAGTCACGGTTCGGCGTACCGGTGCTCGCGTTGACGGCCACCGCGACCGAGCGAGTGCGACGAGACATCGCATCCCAGCTCGACCTGACCGATCCGGTGATCGTCCAGACGAGCTTCTTCCGCGCGAACCTCAAATTGCGCGCCCTGAAGAAGGGCGACTATGACGGGCGGACCATCCGGGCCCGCGACTACATCGGCAGTATCAGCCTTGGCCATCGTGGCGAGAGCGGCATCGTGTACACGCTGTCACGCAAGTCCGCCGAGTCGACCGCGGATTACCTGCGCTCCCTCGGCATCCGCTCCGCTGCGTACCACGCCGGCATGGAACCCGATGAGCGGACGAGGGTCCAGGATGCATTCATCCGCGACGATCTCGAAGTGGTCTGTGCCACCGTCGCGTTCGGCATGGGGATCGACAAGTCGAACGTGCGGTACGTGATCCACCGCGACATGCCGAAGTCCCCTGAGGGCTACTACCAGGAGATCGGTAGGGCGGGTCGTGACGGCCTCGACGCCGACTGCTACCTGTTCTACTCGTGGGCGGACGTCGTTCAGCTCGAGCGGATGGTGTCGACGAACGATGCGCTCCAGCAGCGGCACATCCGGCTCATGTACGACTACTCCGAGACGGCGAGGTGTCGGCACCAGGGCCTCGCACGGTACTTCGGTGAGTCGATCGACCGGTGTGGGACGTCGTGTGACGTGTGCGCCGATCTCGATGTCGACCTCCATTCACGCCGGACCCCGAAGCCGTCCCAGGGTGCAGTGCCGGTCGTGATGTCCGAGGAGGCGAACGACCTGTTCGAGGAGCTTCGGGTGTTGCGGCGGCGTCTCGCCGACGAGCGCTCCGTGCCTGCGTATGTGGTGTTCTCGGATGCCACCCTCGCCGAGATGGCCGAACTCCAGCCGATGACGGAGGCCCAGTTCCTATCCATCGGCGGGGTCGGAGCGAAGAAGCTCGACACGTACGGCGAGGTGTTCCTCGAAACCATCGGCGACTGGGTGGCTCGGCATCCCTGATCCGAAGGACTGGGGCCGACCGCGGTGCGTAGGATGGTGAGCAGCTAGGTGAGGAATGCATGAACGCTCCGACCGAGAACCTCGACTTCGCCGACATGGTCCGACGCGAGTTCGACCGCGTCCGACCCTTCATCCATCCTCTCAACGGCTGGCGCGGGATGGCAGGATGGCTCTTCGAACCCGAACGGATCATCAAGCTGGCGCTCCCCGTCAGGATGGATGACGGATACGTCGAGACCTTCACCGCCTACCGGGTCCTTCACGACAACGTCCGTGGGCCCGGCAAGGGTGGGGTGCGATACCACCCGGATGTCAACGAGCACGACGTCGTCGCCCTCGCCACCCTGATGACGTGGAAGTGCGCGCTGGCCGGCATCCCCTTCGGGGGTGCCAAGGGCGGCATCCGGTGTGACCCCAAGAGCCTGTCCGTGGACGAGAAGCGCCGACTCACCCGTCGCTACATCGCCGCTCTCGGTGACGATATCGGCCCCCACACCGACATCCCTGCCCCCGACGTGTACACGGACGCCCAGACGATGGCCTGGATCTACGACACCTACTCGATGATGCACCCCGGCCAGAACAACCTGCCGGTGGTCACGGGAAAGCCCCTCGACCTTGGCGGATCGCTCGGTCGTGACTCCGCGACCGCCCAGGGGCTGTTCTACGTGCTCGAGCACATGGTGGAGATGGGGGCGCTCCTCGACATCGCGAGTATCGAAGGAGCCGACGTTGCGATCCAGGGCTTCGGCAACGCCGGACGGCACGCTGCGAGGATCTTCGCGAACGCCGGTGCCCGGATCGTCGCGGTTAGCGACTCCAAGGGCGGTGTCCACGCACCCGATGGCCTCGACCTGTCAGAGGTGCAGCACCACAAGGACACCACCGGTACGGTCGTCGGGACAGCCGGCACGACGGATCTCGGTCCGAAGGAGGTGCTGGAGGTTCCCTGCGA
>JAWOGV010000158.1:0-3369 GCA_046496605.1 Acidimicrobiia bacterium
CGCGACGACGATCCCGGCCTCATCGAACCAGGGGGATCGTGCGATCTCATCGAAACCTTCACGGTCGAGGGACGCGACCTCGCGGTGACCCCGGAACGCTGCCCGGTGGATCGCGAGGATGGCATCGATGTCATCGGCCCGATATGGGCGGATGACGCTCGACCGATACTCCATCACCACCGGGAGCGGCACCACGAGGTGCAGCAGCCTCCGTATCCGTGTCAGTCCGAGGTCGGTGAGTGCCTTCGTGAGGGAGGACCTGGATGACCAGATCGAGGCCGTTGCCCCCTTCGGTACGGATGGGAGGGCCTGTCGAACGACCATCGACTCGAACATCGCGAACGCCATGTCGGGCCGTACGACCGTCTCGATCTCCCAATGTGTCGACCCATCGCCCTGGATGTGGGGTGCCAACACCGCGAACGCGGCGAGGCCCTCATGGTCGGTGATGAGGACAGCGTCCCTCGGACCTTCCCTCAGGCGTCTGCGCTTCGCCTCGCTGAGAGGTTCCCTCCCCGTGCGGCGCTCGATGTCATCGAGGAGGCCGCCGATTGCCTCTGCTGGGTCCATGGTCGACAACCTACTGCCGTGTCGCGTCGGCGCGCCCGTCAGCCTCGGCCATGGCTCACGGCTGAAGCCCTCCGGAGCCGATCACCTTCTCCGCGAAGTCCACTGCCTCGACGAGGTCCCGTTCGAAACTACCCGAGCGGAAGTACAGGTCCACCGTCTCGAGAAGCAGCACCTGTTCGAACGTGCAGCCGACCAGGGTGAGGGCGAAGAGGGAGGCGACCATCAACCTCCGAGCCCGTGGGGTGCTGAGCAGCTGGTTGAGGGTCCGCCGGGTCATCGCCGTCGCTCCTCCTTGCCGTTCGGGTGCCGCGATCATGCGTTCGACCCCTTGACCGTACCGATGAGTGGGGACCCGGTACCGGACACGACGAGGCAGACGGCCTCTCGGTCCCCTCCGGTCCACGTTGCTTGCGATGGCACGAGCCAGTCGACGGCGTATCGGGATTGTCCGACGGTCGTGCCCACGTACAGCGCGAACGCTTCCTCGCACGTGTCGGCGGCCGCGCCTGCGAGGTACTCGTCCCCTGGGAACGGCTCGTCGCGGAAGTCCGCCCAGAAGAATGCCTCGACGTCGCGTGGGCCATCGCAGGAAACTTCCACCCAACCGATGACGAGACCGCGCTCGACCTCCAGGTCGTAGCACGGTCCCGGCGGTCCCGGCACAGCCGTGAGGGTGTCGAACTGGTCGACGACCTCCTGCATCCCCTGGATGTTCGGGAGGATCTCGGAATCGATGTAGCGCCACGCAAGGAACATCCCGGCCGTTACGGCTGCCAACACGACGAACACGGCGATCAGGCAACCAGCCCCGCGACCCTTGCGTTTCGTGGGCACCTGGCTCCCAACAACGGGCTGGGATGCAGGTTGGGGGACGGCGGGCTGGGGTGGAGGTGCTGGACTGCTCTCATCAGTCGGGGACGGCGTGACGCCTGGGCCGGTGAGCCGGGTGCCGCAGTGTTGGCAGAAGGCTCCCGCGCCCGGGTCCTGTCCGCAGGAGCCGCACACTCGTAGCATCCGCCCGACCATAGCCACCGATCCTCGACGGGACAAGGGTGACATGATCTCTCGCGTCGACACGCCCCCCTTCGGGTGCCAGCATCCGGAACCAGACGCCGTACCTTCGTTCGCGCTGACCACCCATACCCGTTACCTCCGTGGTGGAGGCGGTATGCTCGCAGATGGTGAGCACGGTAGGACTTGTCCTTGGTGGTGGAGGCGTCACGGGTGCGGCGTTCCATTTCGGCACTCTTCTGGCCATCGAGATGGCCACCGGATGGAACCCGAACCAATCCGAGGTCGTCATCGGCACGTCCTCTGGAGCATTCGTCGCCGCGATGGTGCGAGCGGATGCAATCCATCTCGATACGTTCGCGGGAACGGGCGAAACACGCGACGAGATCCATGATTGGATGAACGGGTACCTCTACCGTAGGGGGGCTCCGCGCGGCGCGGTTCGATGGGTTCGCAGAGGCCTCCTCCCGGCGATTCGCCGGCCCAGCCTGCATGTGGCGCTCGCAAGCCCCGGGCTGTATCGAACGGACGGTATCGAACAGTGGGTGGAGCTTGCCGCCGGTGACCTCGCCCACGGATGGCCCGACAAGCCGACGGCAATCGTCGCTTATGACGTCGAGCGCCGGGTACGGGTCCCCTTCGGAACGGAGGCCGCACCGGAGGCCCGACTCGCCCAGGCAGTTGCCGCGTCGAGCGCCGTGCCCTTCGTGTATGAGCCGGTGCGGATCGGTGACCGCTGGTACGCAGACGGTGGTCTCGCATCCGGGACGTCCGCGGATCTCGTTCTGGCTCGCGACGAGCCGCTCGATCTGATCCTCGTTCTGGCGCCGCTCGCCGCCACCGTGCCGAGGCAAGGGGGACGCTTCTACGAGGATATGTTCGATCGTGTCGGTCGGTCGGCGCTCGCCGGGGAGCTCGCCAAGATCAGGGAGGCATGGCCAGATACCGAAATCCTCATCCTGCGGCCCGACGAGGAGGTTCTCGACCATGCCAGGCCCAATCCGATGTCCGTCGGCGCGGCGATTCCGACCTTCCTCGAGACCCTGCGCTCGATGCGCCACGAACTCGCCCATGCATCGGTGTGGTCGGTTCTCAACCGCCATCTCGGTGAACACCTCGCGCACAACTGAACCGCTTCGCGACCGGTAGCATGCGTCCGCTATGACGAACACCACCAGCCCCGAAGACACCGATCGCACCCCGCTCATGTTCGGGGCATCGGATCGGCTGGAACTGGTTGCGACGATCATCCTCGCAATCGCCACGGTCCTCACCGCCTGGTCGGCATTCCAATCGACGAAGTGGAGCGGCAAGCAGTCCATCAACTTCTCGGCAGCCGCAGCTTCTCGAACCGAGTCCGCACGGGCGGACACCCAGGCGGGCCAGCTCACCCAGATCGATGTCGCCATGTTCAGCGATTGGGCGACGGCTGTCATCGAAGAGGTTCAGGAAGGCACCATCACCCTCCCCTCGGACGGCTCGTACGAGCCCACGCCGGGAACGCGGTCGGGCTTCATCTATAACCGCTTCAGGGACGAGTTCAGGCCAGTTGTCGATGCGTGGATCGAAACCGATCCCGTGAACAACCCTGACGCCCCCACCTCGCCGTTCGTGATGACCGACGACAACGGCGATCCCCTGTACGTCCTCCGGCATCGCATCGAGGCGGACCGGCTCGCCGTGGCGGCGGACGCGTCGGCTGGGCTCGCGAGGGTCGCGAACCAGAACGGCGACAACTACGTGTTCACCATGGTGTTGTTCGCATCCGTCCTCTTCTTCGACGGCGTG
>JAWOGV010000255.1:0-4575 GCA_046496605.1 Acidimicrobiia bacterium
GTCCGCGCCCGAGCCTCGGCTCGCGGCGGCGCGGCACCTCATGAATCGACGGGTTGAGACTACGGCTTGAAGCTTCCTTGGGAGTCGAGTCCGTAGTTGCGCCAGGACGACCACGACACACGGCCGCCACCCCACTCCCAGTCGACACCACCTGAGTAGGTGTTCTTCTGGAAGTCGTTGCCATCGGAAAAGACCATCTTCGAGCCGATGTCCTCAGCTGCGCCCGAACGTCCGGAGTCGATGATCACATTGCCGGTCACCACGTTGTTGCGTGTCGTGTACGGACCGTAGGCACCCGAACCGCGGCTCTGTTGGACCATTGTGATCCCGTTGTGGTTGCCCTCGACCCGGTTGCCCGTGATCGTCACTCCGCCCGACGACGACAGGGTGATCCCCCCGCCCCACAGCCACGCTTGCTGGCCGAATCCGTTCCGTCGGACGGTGTTGTTTCGGATCGTGGCGTCATAACTGATCTCGTGGAAGATCCCGGAGGCCAGGTTGTCCTCGACGAGGTTTCCCTCGTAGAGGGTTCCGATGTTGTCGTGATCGGTCCACAGGCCCGGACCGTGGTTGTGGTGCGAGAAGTTCCCCCGCACGATGAGCCGGGTGGTGGCCCAGAACTTCGTTCCGCCCGCCTCGAAGCCCCAGCGATGCTTCGCCTCCCAGTTGTTGTAGGCGATCTCGTTGTTCTCGACGAACGAATCGGTCGAGTACGCCACCGAGATCCCCATCTGCTCGTTGTGGTGGATGTGATTGTCGAGGATGGCCGCTCCATCCCCCTTGTAGACCTTGACGCCGACCGCCGTGTTGTGGTGGATCTCGTTCCCCATGATGATCCACCCGTCGCCCATCGCCTGCACGGTGCCGTCCTGAATGTCGGTGGCATAGTTGGTGATCTCGATGCCATGGATCTGGACGTTGCGCGCCGAGCTCCGGAAGGCGTGGCGCTCGGTGCCCCGCCCGTCCATGCGGGCCCCTGCGGCTCCGACGAAGATCTGGCCATCCTTCGGCTCGACGTTCTGGCCGGAGATGGTCCCGTTGAGCCGGAAGACCGTGCCGGCGGGCTTGGACCGTGCGAGGCTCTCGAGGTTGTCACCGGGATAGACCTCGACATCGATGTCGAACGCGGTCACGACGCCCTTGTACGTGGGGAGACCCTTGGTGCGCAGCGCATCCGCATAGGGACCGACGTAGAACGAGACGTCTGCGGGACCTGCTGCGTTCGTGAACCTGAGGTACGTCGTGCCGTTCGACGGACGGTACAGGCCGACCGAATCACGACCGTTGCCGTTCCAGTCACCCGCGAAGACGATGTCGCCGGGGTCACCGAACACGAAATCGGCGGAAGCCACGTTGGCGGAGCGATCGTTCGTGAAGTACACGCGTCCCGTGGACTTCCTGTGGAGGCCCACCGTATCGGTTCCGTCCCCGTCGAAGTCCCCTACGAAGGGCAGGTCTCCGGGATCACCGAAGGTGAAGAAGTACTCGGCGACTCCTCCACCGAGGGTGTTGGTGATGTAGAAGCGCTGATCGGAGGGACGGTAGATCGACACCGTGTCGCAGCCGTCACCATTGAAGTCGCCCGCGATCGGGATGTCGCCGGGGCTACCGAAGTAGAACTGCATGTCGGCGGATCCCTGCGTGTTCGTGTTCCTGAGGTATATCAGGCCGGCGGACCTGCGATACATCGCCGGCGTGGTTTCCCCGTCGCAGTTCCAGTCGCCCATGAGCGGCTCATCGCCGGGATTCCCGAAATACATGCGGTGTACGCCCGAGCCAGGGGCGGTATCCGAGTACAGGGTGAATCGGGCGTTCGCATCCACGAACGCGACCGAGTCGCAGTCCGGCCCGACACACGGCTCCGCCGCATCAGCGGGCCGTGCGACGATGATCGCCAGCACGGCCATCATGCCGATGAGGGCGAGCGTGAGGGCGGCTGCCCTCCCGATACGCGTTCGCGGGTGGTACTGGTCAGGGAATGGCGAAGTCATGTGTCTCACCTCGGTGGAGGTCGGGATGAACCTGGAAGCGCCCATGCGCACTCGGCGAAGATCTCCGTCCGAGAAGGCCCACGATCGGAGGGAGGCGCCGTTCGGCCTTCGGGCCTCGTGCACACCCTCACATCTCGGTGTCCGGCGAGACTAACCACAGGCCCGGAGAACCGCCCGCCGGATTCGGTTAGTCGCGATAACTTCCCTCCACGTCGTTTCCGAAGGATCTCCACTCGCTCCACGAGTGACGCTTGTTCACCCACTCCCATTGGACGTCACCGACGTAGGAGTTGGTGGTGAAGCGGTTGTTGTCCGTGAAGATCGCCTGGGAGCTGACGTCGCGTGCAGCCCCCGACTTGCCGCTGTCCACGACGCGGTTGTTGTGCACGTGGTTGTTGCGGACCAGGTATGGCCCGTATGCGCCGCTGCCGCGGTCCTGCTGAAGCATCGTGATGCCGTTGTGGTTCCCGACAACCTCGTTCGCGTACACCTCGACGTCCTGGGACGCGGCGATCGTTATCCCGCCTCCCCACAGCCAGGCGTCGTGCCCGAAGCCGTTGCGGCGTGCGACGTTCTCCCGGATGACGGCGCTGTAGCTGATCTCGTGGAAGATGCCTGCGGCGTAGTTGTCCTCGACGAGGTTCCCCTCGTACAGGGTGCCCCGGTTGTCATGGTCGGTCCACAGGCCCGGTCCGTGGTTGTGGTGTGACCAGTTGTCCCGGACGATGAGGTTGTCGGTCGTCCAGAACTTCGTGCCACCGGCCTCCCATCCCCACGAGTACTTGACCTCCCAGTTGTTGTAGGCGATCTCGTTGCGCTCGACGACTGAGTTCTTCGAGTAGGCGACCGAGACGCCGAGCTGCTCCATGTGGTGGATCGTGTTGTCGAGGATGGTGGCCCTGTCTGCCTTGTAGACCTTGACGCCGACCCCGCCATTGTGATGGATGGTGTTGTCGCGGATCACCCAGCCATCCCCCATCGCCTGGATGGCGCCGTTCTGCTGTCCGGGTGAATAGCCCGTGATCTCGATGCCCTGGATCGTGACATCCTTGGCGCTCGAGCGGAACGCCGCTGCCTTCCCGTTGCCAACGAGCTTCGCGCCAGCCGCACCCACGAACACCTGGCCGTCCTTCGGCGAGATCTCCTGGCCCGTGTGGGTCCCATTCAGGCGGAACACGGTCCCTGGCGCTGCGTCCTGTGAGATGCGACGCAGATCGTCGCCCGGATACAGATCGACATCCACGTCGAAGTTCGTGACAACAGGGGGCTGCGGCGTCGGGGTTGGCTGCGGTGCTGCAGGAGGCGGCGCAGCCGGCGGAGGCGTCGACGGCACGGGTGGCAGGGTGGCGTTCGTGTCGAGGCGGTTCGCATCCGCCGTCGCGGCGAGGACGCTCCTCCCGGTTCCGACGAAGACCGAGCTCGATCCGTCCTGGAGATAGACCCATCCGGTCGAGGGTCGGTAGAGACCGACACTGTCCTTCCCATTGCCGTCCCAATCACCTGCGAACGGTTCATCACCGGGGTTGCCGAACACGTATGTCCTGCTCGCGATCGAACGGGTGAGTTCATTGCTGAGGTAGACGCGATCACGTCGATAGATACCGAACGTGTCGCGGCCGTCGCCGTCGAAGTCGCCGACGAAGGGCTTGTCACCAGGGTTGCCGAACCGCACGACGACGTCGGCACGACCCGCGGTGAGGGTGTTACGGACGTGGAACTCCGATGCGCCCGAGCGGTACACGGCGATCGTGTCGCATCCGTCCCCATTGAAATCGCCGGCCAGGGCGATGTCGCCCGGAATGCCGTAGTAGAAGGACTCATCGGTTCGCCCTGTCTGGGGTCCGTTGCTGAGGAAGACCCGCCCGTCCTTGCCGCGGTACACGCCGGGGGTGGCGGTCCCATCGCAGTCCCAGTCACCGACTACGGCTTGATCGCCGATCGCCCCGAACGAAACGGTCGCCGTCGCCGATGCGTCCTTCGCCGACATGACGTATGAGAACAATCCGTCGGACGTCGCGGTCACCAGATGGTCGCGCTCGCCACCCGCGTTCGCCACGGGTGCGACTGCGGATGCATGGACGAGGGCTGTCGCGAGGGCGACAGCAATTGTGGCGCCACGCACGATGGTGCGACGCGAAGAAAGGGGGGAAGGGGTCATGTCTCGGACCTCCGAATTGACTAGCTCCCCACCTCATTCGGCCGATGGCGCGGCCACCTTGAGCGCGAGATGGGTCGATCGACCTACGCGCGGGCGGTGACCAGCCTCCCGCCGGATGCTTCCCTGGCGCTTACCCCTGTCGAATCGGCGATGGGAAGGGCCTCATCGCGGCGTGGAACAACCCACGGACCCATGGGATGGAACGACACCTCACGGCGATCCGCGGTCACCGCACCGTTGTGCTCACGACGCGAGAGGGGGTGGCACCGGTGGTGCCACCCCCTCTCGGTCGTGGTTGGTTCAGTCCAGGCCGAAGACCCCGGCAACCGGCATCCAGCTGCTCGAGCCCCATGTGAACTGACTGTCCGCGGTGCCCTGGGTGTTCGTGTGACGGAAATACCACACGGTGTCAGACGGCCTGAAGAC
>JAWOGV010000260.1:0-2541 GCA_046496605.1 Acidimicrobiia bacterium
CCGAGACCGTCCACCGATCCCTCCAGTCGCCCGGGGGTTCGATCCCGCGGGCCTCCAGCCACAGCTGGAGTGCCTCGGCCACGACGACTGACCGTGACCGATGCGTTGGCGTTGCGACATCGACCATCGAGACCAGCTGCGGGGGGAGCAGCACACTGACCCGTCGGAGGTGGGGTGCATCCACTCCGTGACCATGCCACAACCAGCGAGCCCTTTGAAGAGGTTCGGCCCCGGCTCACTTTGGGGGTCGAGCCCTTCGAATCAGCGAGGCTCCGCATCGCACCGGAACGGGGTCGGTGAATGCCGGAACGCCGATGGAGGACCGCGCCAGAAATGGTCACTCGCGTAGTCACTGTCGGCGCGTACGCTGAACTGGGTTTGCAGGGATGCGGGTCTGGGGAGTCGCAGGTCCTTGCGGGAGATGTCTCCGAAAGGCTCGGGGACCGAAGGCAGCCACATTGGAAAGGAGTCCATAGGCACGCCATCGGATCGACGAGCAACCTTCCTCACCAGCGCACAGTCCGCTCCCAACCAGCGACGGTGGACATCCCACTTGTCCCGGTTCGGGTGCGTCCCAACGCCTGGTGACGGAGGACGGAGGATGCACCCATGCCAACACCAGGACAAGAACTGTCGAGCATTGACTTCGAATCGATGATCGGCGGACCGCTCGTAGCGGTCATCAATGCACAGGCCCAGGCCGCCATGTCCACCGTCAACTTCATCAAGGAAGTTGGCTTCCAACCACCGGACGACACCGAAGACGCTGGCGGGGACACGTCGACGAACGAACCGATCTACGTCACGTTCACGTATGCGAAGGAGATCAGCCCATACGTTCCTGCGGTGGTCGCCGACCCGGCAGCGGTGCCGCCCATAGCTGCGGCAGCCGCGATACCCGCCGTGTACGAGGATCAGGAGCTGAGGGTTCCCATCCTGACGATGCTGCCCATCCCGTTCATCCGGATCGATGAGACCACGATCGACTTCAACGCGAAGATCAATTCGATCTCCTACCGAAAGACGGTCACCGGACTCAACATCAACGCATCGACGGAAGCGAAGGCCGGTTGGCTATTCGGGTCGGCGAAGCTCAAGGTGTCGACGGCGTACCAGCGCAACACCACCCAGGGCAACAAAGTGACGCGTACATACTCGCTCGCGATTCACGTGAAGGCGGTGCAGGACGAGATGCCGGCGGGGATGGAACGCGTCCTCGGCATCCTCGAGGATGCGATCACGTCCCAGCCCGCCGCAGCCGCCTGACGTAGGGCGGCGATGCGACCCGATTCCGGGAGGCGACAATGACGAATCTGGGCGACTATCTGGGGCAACTGATGTCAGAGGTCGTGATGGCGCGGGTCCAAGCGGACCTCGAGACGGTGAGGGTGGCTGAGCTCTATGCCAGCCACCCCCTCCTTCGTCACATGGCAATCCCGAGGGTTCGGCTCCCGGAGATCGAGATGGAGGTGCCCGTGGTGATCGCAGGCAGCGACGACCCGCGGGAAGGGGAGTCCCCACGCGGTGGCCCCACAGCCAAAGACGCGCGCAAGCAGTTCGACAAGCTCCTACAGAAGCACCTTTCGACGAACCGTGTTCGCCTGAGTGCGGATCATCGCAAGGCCCTCACGAGTGCGTTGGACGAGGCAATGGACAAGCCCGACATTCCGGTCGAGGTCGCGGTCGACACGTACCGGTTTGCTGACCGGCTCACGAAGGCCGCCATCGGCTCGCTGTCTGACACCATTGGGAAGGAGAAGGCGTCAGCCGTCTCCAAGGGTCTCGATGAGGATGCGAGGCTCACCCTGCTCGCGCTTCGCTCGCCACCTCCACGGATCTCCGCCCTGGTCGAGACCGCACAGGTCCGAGAGGCCGGACCCGCCGAGACGGTGACGAGGCTCCGCCTGACGATTCGGGAGGACTCCATGGAACTCACCACGATCGAGTCCGAGGATGGCACACAGACGACCCGGCTCGTCCCTGAGTGATCGGTCGTGTTACCTGTCGTCAACCTCGAGGAGTTCCACAGGCTGTTGCTGGCGTTGCCGGGCATCGTCGACGCACTCGATAGGCGGGCGTCCGATGGCCCGGTCGCTGTGAGGGCATGGCTGGTCGAGGCCGAGGGTGTTCTCGAACGGAATCGGATGCCTGCGGCAGGGAACATCGCGGCACTGCGCGCACGGCTCGACTCGGCGAGTCGGGGCGCGGTGCCGGACGGCCTGGTGATGTCCGGAACCGTCGCGAGGCGAAAGGTCGTCCAGGCGGTGGCCGCGCAGGTCATCGGGGAGGCCGCGGATCTCCTGGCCTCTCGGATCGAAGCGGATGAAGCGCGTCTCGATGAAGCGGATCGCCTGGCGCGGCAGTTGACCGTCGCCGCCCAGGTGAAGGGCATGGTCAACGGCCACCCGTCGGCCGGCGATCACGCTGCCGCGGTGTCGTCGATCTGGAACGCCGTCGTCGCCGATCCGGAGTTGGGTGGCGGCGCCGTGCACCTCCTCAGCCTCGTCGGGCCATCCGATGCCCTCATCGTGATGGATCGTG
>JAWOGV010000043.1:0-3556 GCA_046496605.1 Acidimicrobiia bacterium
TCGAGACCGAGTACCTCGTCCTCCTCGGCTTCACCGCAGGGATCCTGGTCGACCTCATCGGCTCCGGGACGCTTGGGCTGTGGGCGATGGCCTACACGGCCGTCGCGTATGTCGCGGGGCGGTTCCGCACCCGATTCTCCGACAGCGTGTTCATGTCGCTCGTCGCAGCTTTCGTGCTCACGGTATTCGGAGGCCTCGTATACGTGTTTCTCGGTACCCTCTTCGGACAGGAGACCGTCGGGGAACCGAACGTCGTGGCGAAGATCGTCCTCCCCGCCGTGTGGAACCTCGTGCTGGCATACCCCGTCTTCTGGGCTCTGCGGTACGCATTCGCCCCTCGTGACAGGAAGTGGGCCTTGTGAACACATCGCTTCGGCTCGGAGTCATCGGCGCCGTGTTCTTCGCATTGCTCGGCCTCCTCACCCTCCGTCTGTGGACGATGCAGGTCACCGAGGTCCACGCCTATGAGGAACGTGCCGAGAGGAACCAGATCCGTGTCGTTCCGACCCCTGCTCCCCGAGGCGATATCTTCGACCGCAACGGTGTGAAGCTCGCAGGAACGAGATCCGCTCTCGCAGCCGTAATCGATCTCGCCCTCATCGACGGGTCTGACCGGGAAATGCTTGCGAGGAACCTGGCGGCGTTCCTGGACGTGCCTGCATCCGGGATCATCGAGTCCATGGAGAACGACGCCCAGGGCGGGTTGCTCACGGTGGCCCGCGATCTCGATGACGACCAGGTGACGTTCCTCGTCGAGCATCGGGAGCAGTTCCCGGGCGTGAGCATCATCCCCCAGCCGGTGCGGATCTATCCCGAGGGCGAGACGGCTGCACACATCATCGGGTACATCGGCAGGCCCAACGAGGAGGACCTCGAGCGTGACGACGTCGGACCGAGCGACGTCGTCGGCAAGGCAGGTGTGGAACGGTCGTATGACGCGATGCTTCGTGGATCGGAAGGCATCATCCAGTACCAGGTCGACGCCAAACGCAAGGTGCTCTCACTGGCCGGTGAACAGGCTCCAGCGGCTGGGCAGAGCCTCGTGTTGACGATCGACGCGAAGCTCCAGCAGCAGCTCCAGGACTCGCTCCGAGACGGCCTCATCCTCGCCAGACAGCTGGAAATGGAAGAACGGGCCGCCGAGCGGGCGTTGCAGTCGATCGGGTCCCGGATGGCCGAGGCCCTCGCCGCAGCGCGTGCCGAGGCTGCCGAACGCGATGCGGAGGTCGACGAGTCCACGACATCGACTGCGCCGATCGGCGTCGACGACGACGACGTCGAGTCTCCCGAGCCCGAGGCGACGGTCGACGCTGTCGAGGTGCTCGCATCTCTGTATCCGGGACTCCCCATCGACGATCAGGGTGTCTGCGTACCGGTCGAGCGGGTGGAGGTGCTCAAGGGTGAGACTTCCGCGATCTCGGGCATCGAACCGCGCTTCGTTCGCGTCGAGTCCATCACCGAGGTCGACGGCGAGCTCGAGGCCGTCGTGTCGATCGGTCTCGAACGATTCACCGTGCGAGTGAACACCTCGTTCGGCGGCACCCTCCAGGTGCTCGACATCACAGATGACAGGGTCATCCTGCATCACCGCGACCGATGGTGCCCGGTGAGGTCGGTCGGGGTCATCACCGACCCGAGGGACGGATCGGTGCTTGCGATGTCGTCGTATCCGACGTACGACCCTTCGGTGTTCGTGGACGGTCTCAGCTCGGAGCAATGGGCGGCGCTCAGCACGGCGTCGGCGTTCCAGAACTTCGCGGTGCAGGGGCTGTACGCGCCGGCTTCGACGTACAAGACCGTCCCGTACATCCTCGCCCTCGAGGAGAACTACTACCCGCTCGACCGCGGCGTCGGCGATGTCGAGATCGGTGGCGGGACCACGGACACGAATGCAGACGGTTCCCCCGCCGAACCCGACGTTCCCCTGCCGCTGACTTCCGACACCGATCCGTACAACTGTTCGAGTGAGTTCAAGTTCACGCTCAACGACGGCACCGTCCAGACCAAGCGCGACTGGAAGTGGCCCTCCGGGCACGGCCCGCTCGACCTCCATGGCGCCCTTCAGGCATCGTGTGACCTGTACTTCTGGGATCTCGCCCTCCGCCTGTGGAACGAGCGCGGGGACGACTCCGGCATCGACAAGGAGAACCTCGTCCAGGCCTACTCGCGTGCCTTCGGGTTCGGTGAGCTGACGGGTATCGACCTGCCGTTCGAGCGTGCCGGCCTCGTTCCTGACCGTGCCTGGTTCCGTGCAGAGCAACAGGCCGAGACGGGACGCGTGCGGCCGGAGGGTGGCTGGGTCGGTGGTGACCTGATGGACCTCGCGGTCGGGCAGGGAGCGATGCTCTCCACCCCGCTCCAGCTCGCGAACGGCTTCGCAGCGATGGTCAACGGCGGCACCCTGTGGCAGCCGAGGGTCGTCCAGCAGGTCATCGACTCGAGCGGCGGGGTGATCGACGAGTTCCCGCGGAAGTCCCTCGGCACAATCGACATCTCGCGACGCACGGTGGAGCTGCTGAAGGTCGATCTCCAACAGGTCGTGAACAACGCAGAGCGAGGGACCGCTCGCGCCGCGTTCGCTGACTTCGGTCCGAACGTCGAGCTCATCGGGGGCAAGACCGGCACGGGCGAGGTCATCAAGGCCGACAAGTCCGAGCGGTTCCGCCAGGTCGACAACGCCTTCTTCGTGGGGATCGCTCCCATCAACAACCCGAGGTATGTGGTGTCGATCGTCGTCGAACGTGGCGGTTCGGGCGGCCGCGTCGCAGCTCCGGTGGCGAGGCAGGTGCTCCAGTATCTCATCAATGGTCCCGACGCCGTGACAGAGCTGTCCCCCGGATTGGACGCCGACTGATGGCCTACGCGACCACCGACAGGGTTCCCGTCTTCATCGACCGCGACAGCCCCCTTCGGCCGGATCTCGTCCTCGTGGTGACGTACCTCCTGATCTCGGCGATCGGGCTGCTCATGGTCTATTCCGCGACGGCACCCGGTCTCGAGGCCCGCGGGCTGGACCCGACGAGGGACCTGAAGGAGCAGGCGATCTTCGTCGTCATCGGGTTCGTCGTGTTCGGAATCGTATCGAGCATCGACCTCACCGAGATTCGTGGTTTCGTCGGGCCTATGTACGTGATCTCGATCGGGCTGCTCGTGTTGGTGATGACACCCTTGGGTGACAGCGCTGGAATCGCCCAGCGGTGGATCGACCTCGGCATCGTGCAGTTCCAACCGTCCGAGGTCGCGAAGATCGCCGTCGTGCTGATGCTGGCATCGATCCTGTCGATGGCCACGACACCGCTGTCGTGGCAGACCGTGGCCCGCGCACTCGTGATCGTCGGTGTGCCGGCAGCCCTCATCTTCCTCCAGCCAGACCTCGGCACGATGCTGGTGTTTGCGTTCGTGATGCTCGTGATGCTTTTCGCAGGGGGTTCGACGCTGCGTCAGCTGGGCTTCATCGCCCTGGCGACCATCATCGGCACCGTCGGCCTGTTCCAGCTGAACCTGATCAAGGACTATCAGGTCACTCGCCTGACGGCGTTCATCGATCCCGAAGGAG
>JAWOGV010000266.1:0-3654 GCA_046496605.1 Acidimicrobiia bacterium
GTGTGGTTCGCCCATCATGGTGACGGCATCGTGATCGGAACCGGGGCAAACGCAGGGAAGGTCAAGCGGATCAGGAACAACGCCGAGGTGACGCTTGCACCCTCGAACTATCGGGGCAAGCTGAAGCGGGGACCCGCCGCCACGGGGAGGGCACGGATCGTCCAGGGTGACGACGCCGAAGGGGCCCGCCAGGCCCTCGCATCGAAGTACGGCCTCCAATGGAGGCTGTTCGGGCGCCGGATCGATGCGTTCATCGAGGTGGTCCCTTCGAAGCCGTGACCGGGACCTGCCTTCGTGACCGAAGGCGGGCCCTCCCACGCCACGGCGACCCCCGGCACAACGCGCTGCAGCGTCAGCGAGCATCCCTGCGGCGGCCGAGCCCGACGCGGCCCGATATGCCGACCAGAATCGCACCGACGATGAGATATGCGGGTTGGAAGGGGGAGAACGTCCTCAGGATCAGGATCTGGACCACGATCCACCCGATGATCAGCACGCCGGTGACCAGCGCCACGGTCCCGGTCGCATCCGATCCCGTCCACGCCGACCATGCGAGCAACGTCAGCGGGCACGCCACGACGATGGCGAGCGCGATCCCCCCGAGGAGGGTGCTCTGGAACGGCAGGCGCTCCTCGACTCCCCCGAGATCGAGCGTGCCCGTCATGAGCCCGATGGCACCTCCCCACGCTGCGAGCGCGTTGATCGCCGCGAACACTGCGAGACCGGATCTCCGCCGCGATGTGCTCCGTGACACGCCGGAATCGGCCATCTGAATCCCCTTCCGGTGCCCCCACGACATGGTCACCCCGAGACTACGCGATCGGTTGGGTGCGGGTCCGCTGACTGCACCCTCTGATGGATCTGAAGCGGGGGAACGGAGGATGGAAGGCCCTTGCGGCGAGCCTTTGCCGGGCGGATGATGGGGCAAGAGGGAAAGCACTCCGATGCGATGGCGAGTGTTGATCACGATCCTATGTATGGCGGTCGTGGGCGCATCGTGTGGCTCGGAGCCGCTGGCGACTACCGAACCGATGGACGACACCACGACGACGACGTCGACCTCAACGACGTCAGCAACGACGACGCACACGACCTCGGCCCGCGAGCAATCCACACGATCACCCGTGAACGATGAACCAACGGGGCCTACCGCCCCGACGCTGACGCCCGAACCGTCAACATCCACACTCGATCCCACCGGGCTCGTATTCGTACCCCCCGATCCCTTCGTTGCGCCCCCACCCACACCCACGGGAGGCGGTTCTGGCTGCGGCCCCGGTCAGGGACCGCTACCCGACGGCGTGTGGTTCGGGTATCTCGATGGCCTCGAACAGGCCCAGATCACCTTCGACCTGGCGTGCTTCGTGTCGTGCGATCCCGGTAAGGGCCATCGGATCACGAACGCCAGGCCTGACACCCGTGCGGTCCCGGTCCACCCCGGAGCAACCATCGTGTTCGGGTATCCCGACGGAGCCAGATGGGTCGATCCCTACGCGGATGCCTGGTCGTATGAAGGCCTCGGCTTCCACGACGAGGTGTGGATCTATGTCAACGCCGGAACCGTGACCGGCATCGTATTCAATACCCAGGCCGCCGGATGCAGACATGCCGTCGCATCGATCGACTGGATCGCTGAGCTCCCGATGGCAGGGCCCGTGGCATTCAACGACCTGGGTCTCACCGTCGCACTCCTCGACGACTCCGGGAGAAGTCAGTTCCTATGGCGAGACGACTGGGCAAGGGTCGACCGCCTCAGCGGGCAACCACAGCGCTACCTCGCCGACGCCTTCACCAACGCCGCCTCGGCCGCGCATCACACCGTCGCCATCGGATCCATGGTCCATCGCTGGAACGGGGCATCATGGACGACGGACTCGTTCGCCTCACTCGACGAGACGGTGAGCGCGCTCGCCGTTTCGGACACCCACGTCCTGATGGCATCGTGGTCCGGCGACGGCGTCGCCGTCCACGTCATCACCCCGATCTCCGACGGATGGGATGTCGCGACGATCCCGCTCGGGCGTCTCGATGAGTGGGAGAGCTGGGCAGGAGCCATCGGTACGAATACCTTCGCGATCTCGGACACCGGAATGGACACCGGCGCACGCACTGGTCAGGGAACCGTTCGCGTCTACGACTGGAATGGATCGTCGTGGGTGCTGACGTCGACCCTCAAGAAGGACAGTCGTTGGAAGGTCGGGAACTGGGGGAGCTCCCTCGACCTCGACGGGGACGACGTCCTGCTGGTCGGTGCCGACGGCGCGACCCCGGGCCCCGGTACCAACGGCGGCGTGTACCTGTACACACGCGCCGGAGGCACGTGGACTCCCGAGGTCATCGGTGAGGGCCGCGGAAGGTTCGGCTACGGGGCCAGGATCGACGGTGGCATCATCGTGGTGTCGGCCGGCTCCGACGACCCGGCAACGACCTTCTGGGTGTTCACGACAGCCGACGCATCGTGGCTGGGCACGCCGATGGCGGTCGATGGGGACACGGAAGCCTGGGTCCAGGGGCTCGACATCGACGACGGCCTCGTCGCGGTGGCAACCGGACAAGGAACGTGGATCGGAGCCATCCGGGCATCGCCATGACGGCCGCTGGAGCTTCTGCCACCGCCACACGTTGGTCACTCGGGGATCGCAGCGATGACCTCGTCGAGGTCGGCGTGGTCGCCTGCGTGGTCCTCGTAGTCCTCGTAGAGGATCACGTCGCCGGGACCCATCGCGATGGTTGCACCGAGCTGCATGGGGCGTCGTCCCGGATTGCGTTGTCGGTGGCCCGCCGCAAGAGATCGGAACCCTGCGACCAGTTGGCTCGGCTTCAAGAGCGAGGTTGCCCCCAACGTACCCGTGCCGATGATCTCCGCTGCCAGGCCTTCCTCATCGAGCAGCACCGGGAACGGAACCTGCTCGTCCTCGATGAACGCCTTTGCATAACCCTTTCCCCCGGTGCCGATAGCGGTCACACCGGCACCCGTTGCGAGGATCTCGTCGTATCTGTCGCGGACCTGACCGGCCCGCTCACGGCAGGTCAGTCACCCGAAGTGGCGCAGGAACAACAGCACGTGAGGCTGCTCCCGCCATAGGTCACCAAGGCGGTGCTCCGAACCATCGGGATCGATCAGGACCTCGTCTGCGAGTGCGGCGGTGTCGAACGGCATGGTCCCCCTCATGGATTCCGACGATGCTACGCCTATCTTCGGTTCTTGCGGAACTGACGCCCCCGGAGAGGACGTGAGTTCCGCAAGAACACGGGAGAGGAGGCGGATTCCGTGGCACGGCTCAAGCCATGGCTGGTCGGTGGGCTGATCGCCCTCGCGGTCGTGTTCATCGGGATCCAGTTCGTGCCGTACGGGCGGTCCCACGACAACCCACCGGTCGTCGCCGAGCCCGCATGGGACTCCCCCGAGACCCGGGCCCTGGCGGTTTGGGCGTGCTTCTCGTGCCACAGCAACGAGACGGCGTGGCCGTGGTACTCGAACATCGCCCCGATGTCGTGGTTGGTCCAGAGTGACGTCGACGAGGGTCGCGCTGAGCTCAACTTCTCCGAGTGGCACCTCCCCCAGGAGGAGGCCAGCGAATCGGCGGAGACGGTACGCGACGGCGAGATGCCACCGAGGATCTACCAGCTGACCCGCGCCAGGCTCTCCGCCGC
>JAWOGV010000321.1:0-3143 GCA_046496605.1 Acidimicrobiia bacterium
TCCGTGAGGCGGTTCATCGACGAGACGGCCTCTGAATCCGCTGCACCGGGCGGCGGCTCGGTGGCCGCGACCGTCGGTTCGCTCGGGGCCGCCCTGGGTGTCATGGTCGCGAACCTGTCCTCCCACAAGCGGGGATGGGACGATCGTTGGGAGGAGTTCTCCGACTGGGCAGACAGGGGAAAGGCCTGTCAGGACGAGCTGGTGTCGCTCATCGATGCAGACACCGAGGCGTTCAATCGAGTCATGGCTGCGATCGGCATGCCGAAGGGGAGCGATAGCGACATCGCCGCCAGGAAGGCCGCGATCCAGGCTGCCACGCTGGGTGCGACCGAGGTCCCCCTCCGCATCATGGAGGTCAGCCTTGAGGCGATGGACGTGATCCACGCGATGGCCGCCATCGGCAACCCGGCATCCGTCTCTGACGCAGGTGTCGCCGCGCTGTGTGCGCGCACGGCAGTCTCGGGTGCGTTCCTCAACGTCCGCATCAATGCGCAGGGACTCACGGACAGTGTCGCCGCCGCCGACTGCCTCGAGCGCGGCCGTGACCTCCAGGGGAAGGCCATCGAGCGGGAGGCCGACATCCTCGGGGTGGTTGAAGACCGCCTCTGACGTGGGGTGTCCCAGTCGTGGTTGGCCGGTCGATTCGACGCCCGAGAGCACCGAGGCCCCGCGATGATTTCCCGTGCTCTCACGGTCGAGAGTGTGTAGGTTGCCAGTGCGCGGGATGGCCGACGACGAAAGGACAACCATGATCGACTTCGTCCCCCACTTCACCGTGGAAGAGGCCAGGGCGCACGGCACGTCCGTCGGGATCGACTGGGATCGGGCTTCCTTCTCCGATGATGAGTTCCGGCGCGCCATGTGCATCGAGTACGAGTGCGCGCTCGAGGATCCTGACACGACGCTGACGCCGCAGCAAACGGCTCGCGTCGTCGTGAAGAACCTGTTCGAGTTCCCCGACTTCTACACGCGCGAGGACATGCTCGAGGCGGCCTACGACGTGTACTGGTCGGAACGCACGGACTGACCCGGACCACTCGTGCGCCGGGGCGCCGTGTGCATGGTGTCAGCGGCATGCGAGATGAATTGGCAGGTTGACGTCACATGGAGGGCACGGGAACCAGCGCCACCGCATCGCTCACGATCCTCTTCACCGACATCGAGGGTTCGACCTCACTGTGGGTGGACCACCCGGATGTGGCAGGAATCGCGGTCGGGATACACGATGAGATCGTGTCCGATGCAATCACCGAACGAGGCGGGAGGATCATCAAGACGACGGGTGACGGATTCCTCGCGTCGTTCACCTCGGCTCGAGCGGGCGTCGAGGCAGCGATCACGGCACAGCTCCACCTGGGAGATCATGGCAGCGAGCTCATGCATGCCGCACACGTCCGCATGGCACTCCACGTCGGCAGTGTCGAGGAACGCGGGGGAGACCTCTTCGGACTCTCGATCCACAGGTGCGAGCGGATCATGTCGGCTGCCAGCGCAGGTCAGGTACTCGTGTCGAGTTCCGCGGCGGCGGTTCTCCGTGACGATCTGCCCACGGGCACGGAGCTGATCGATCTCGGTGATCAGAGGCTGCGTGGCATTCCGGGCGTCGAACGTGTGTACCAGCTCGCTCACGAGGGACTTCGTCGTGACTTCCCCGCACTGGCCACCGTTGCGAGCGCCCCTTCGAACCTCCCTGCCCAGCTGACCTCCTTCATCGGGAGGGAGAGGGAACTGGCGGAGATCCTCTCACTGATGGACGATCACAGGCTGGTCACCCTGACCGGGGAAGGTGGTGCCGGCAAGACCCGCCTCTCCCTGCAGATCGGTGCCGCACGGGTGCGCGACTTCACCGGAGGCGTGTGGTTCATCGGCCTCGAGTCCCTTCGGGACCCCGAGCTGGTCGCTGAGCGATTCGCTTCCACCCTGGGCCTCGAGGAGAGGCCGGATCGATCATATGAGGACCTGTTGGTCGATCACCTGCGTGACAAACCGGCGCTCCTGATCGCGGACAACTGCGAGCACCTGCTCGCATCCACTGCACATCTCGCGGGTACGTTGCTGAGACAGCTGCCGCACCTCCGGATCCTTGCGACCAGTCGTCAGCGGCTCGGTGTATCGGGGGAGATCGGCTACCGGGTGCCGCCGATGTCCATGCCCGATCTCGACGCCGATATCGCACAGATCGGCACATACGAAGCCGTGCAACTGTTCGTGGATCGCGCAGGGCTCGCATTGCCCAGCTTCGCACTCTCGCCGGCGAATGCAGCGGCGGTCGGACGGATCGTGCGTCAGCTGGATGGCATCCCGCTTGCCCTCGAGCTCGCTGCAGCGAAGACAGCAGCGTTCACACCCGCCCAGATCGCCGACCACCTGGATGATCGGTTCCGGCTGGTGTCCCGCGAATCGACGCCCGAACGCCCTCGCCATCAGACGCTCGCAGCGGCGATCGACTGGAGTTTTGATCTCCTTCCGCAGAATGAGCGCCGGCTCTTCGCGAGCCTCTCTGTCTTCCGAGGTGGATTCGACCTCGCGGCTGCGGGAGCGGTCTGCGCAGAACACGATGCCGTCGACGATGTCATGCCCATGGTCGCTGAACTCGTCGACAAGTCCCTCCTGGTCGCAGACGTCGATGCCGGGCGATACCGCCTCCTCGAGACCATGCGCAGGTACGCCGCCGACCGCCTCGTCGAGCTCGGTGGGAAGAAGGCAGTCGTTGAACGCCACGCCGAGTACTTCATCGCATTCGCCGAGGAGGCAGGATCGGGACTCGACGGCCCCGAACAGGCGATGTGGCTCGCTGCGCTCGAGACGGAACGGGACAACCTCAGGGCGGCGCTGGAGTGGTCGATCGACCACGAACCCATGGCTCTGCGGCTGTCCGGGGCGATCTGGAGGTTCTGGTTGCTCCGCGGGCGGCCGGCAGAAGGGCGTGACTTTGAAACTTTCAACTGTGGTCGTTATGTTAGCTGAACTTCTGTTGAACATCTCCAAAACATAAAGTACTGGCGTTATGTTGAACATATTAGTGAAGCCAGCACTGCTGTTCTGGTCGTAGTTGAAAGCCCAGCGCTTGTTGGAGTACTCGACCACTTTATCAAAAGTACCTTGAGTTTGTGTTCCATTCCAATGAACTGCATAAACTTTCT
>JAWOGV010000353.1:0-2729 GCA_046496605.1 Acidimicrobiia bacterium
ACCATTCGAGTAGCCATCGCAGGGCTCGGTAACTGCGCGAACTCCCTGATCCAGGGAGTCGAGTACTACAGGAACGCGGACGCCGACCTCAAGGTCCCTGGCCTGATGCACGTCGATCTCGGCGGATACCACGTCGGCGACGTCGAGTTCGTCGCCGTGTTCGACGTCGACGCGTCGAAGGTCGGCCAGGACGTCGCGAAGGCGATGTGGGCCGGCCAGAACAACACGATCCAGTTCGCCGACGTGCCTGACCTCGGCGTCGAGGTCCTCCGCGGCCCGACCCTCGACGGCCTCGGCCAGTACTACGTCGATCAGGTCGACGAATCCCCCGAGGATCCCGTTGACGTGGCGCAGGCCCTGCGCGATGCGCAGGCCGACGTGCTCGTGTCGTACCTCCCGGTGGGGTCCGAGGACGCCACCCGCTTCTATGCCCAGGCAGCGCTCGACGCCGGCGTCGCATTCGTGAACGCGATCCCCGTGTTCATCGCGTCGGACCCGGTATGGGCGCAGAAGTTCGTGGATGCGGGGCTCCCGATCATTGGCGACGACATCAAGTCCCAGGTCGGTGCGACCATCACGCACCGCCAGCTCGCCCGCCTCTTCGAGGACCGTGGCGTGAGGATCGACAACACCTACCAGCTGAACTTCGGCGGGAACATGGACTTCATGAACATGCTCGAGCGCAGCAGGCTCCAGTCCAAGAAGATCTCGAAGACGCAGTCCGTCACGTCCCAGATCGATCAGGGCATCAGCACCGATTCCGTCCACATCGGCCCGTCCGACCACGTTCCGTGGCTCACGGATCGCAAGTGGGCGTACATCCGCATGGAGGGAACCTCCTTCGGCGATGTCCCGCTGAACGTCGAGCTCAAGCTCGAGGTGTGGGACTCCCCGAACTCCGCTGGAGTGATCATCGATGCGGTTCGATGCGCCAAGCTCGCGCTCGACCGGGGCATGTCCGGTCCGCTCCTGGCACCGTCGTCGTACTTCATGAAGTCCCCGGCCGTGCAGTACCACGACAGCGTCGCGCACGACAACGTCGAGGCATTCATCGCCGGAGAGGATCCCACGGCGAGCGACCTCGAGGTGTTCCTCGCCCGCTGAGGTGATACAACCTGGTTCGATGTGAAGGGGCGGCCGAATGGCCGCCCCTTCTGCGTGCGGTCAACGGTGTCTGCTCAGAAGGGCCAGATCACGGGCACGAGCAGGACGGCGACCACCATGAAGAGGAGAAGCATCGGGAGCCCGAGCTTCCAGTAGTCCCTGAACTCGTATCCGCCCGGTTCCATCACCATCAGGTTCGCAGGCGTCGCAACGGGGGTCAGGAACGCTGCAGCCGCGGCAACCGTGACTGTCATCAGCACCGGCCGGACGGACACGCCGATGTCGGCGGCCGCGGTCACGGCGATCGGGATGACGATGAGCGCGGTGGCCGTGTTCGAGATCAGCTGGCTGAACGTGGCCGTGAGGACGAAGAGGCCGAGAAGCAGCGCGTACGGGCTCGAGTCGCCGACCACGCCGAGGAGTCCGTCGGCGATGGTGTCCGCGGCTCCGGACGTCTCGACCGCCGTCGACAGGGGGAGCATCGCACCGATGAGGATGACGGTGGTCCAGTTGATCCCGCGGTAGGCCTGCTGCATCGTCATCACCCTCGACAGGACCATTGCGAGCGCTGCGACAAGTGCCGCAGCGGCCGCCGGAACGGCGTTGGTCGCGAGGAGGACGACCATGCCGATGAGGATCGCAACGGACCGTCGCGCTCTCGGGCCCATGGCCACGGCTTGACGTCGGATCAGTGCTGGAGAATCGACGACGAGCACGTCAGCCCTCTCGGATGCCGCGTCGAGCGCGTCCCAGGCTCCCTGCACGAGGAGCATGTCGCCGGGTGCCAGCACCGTTGATCCTCGATCCTGATTCTCACCATTGCGCTGAACGGCAAGAATGACGAAGTCGCCGCTCGCGGTGACCATCCCTGGAAAGACCGTCTCACCCACGATTTCCGAACGCGGGGGCACCACGACCTCGGCGACACCTGTGAGCCGGTCGAAGGGTTCCGGTCCCTCAACCCTGCCCGGAAGGACACGGAGTCCGAGGTCAGTTGCGAAACGCTCCACCATCGCCGGTGGTCCGCCGACCGCGACGACGTCACCAGGCTCGAGCGGGGCGTCAGGTGACCGTCCGGCATCGGTTGGCTGCACGGCTACGAGGTTGACCTCGTCGTACGTCGACACATCGATCATCCCCCGGTTCAAGCCGACGAGAGGCGAGCCCTCACCGACGGCGAGGCGCCTCACGGCAGACCCGAGACCGTATTGGTCGACGACGGTTCGGCAGTGGTCGGACAGGTTCGGGGGCAGTGAGTCGGGTGTGCGGCCCGGCAGCAGTCTGGTGCCGAACACGACGACGATGGCGATCACGCCCGCGACGATCGGGATTCCGACGAGGGCGAACTCGAAGTACCCGAATCCCGCCTCCCCGGCGTCGACCGCGGCATCGACCACGAGGATGTGAATCGGGGTTCCGGTGAGCGCGAGCATCGATCCTGCGTGTGCTCCGAACGCCAGGGGCATGAGCCACCTCGACGGCGGCTGTCCGATCCGGACGGCGACGATCACGACCATCGGGATGAGGGCGGCGACGGCACCGTTCACGCTGATGAGCGCTGTGAGGAGCGCCACCAGCAACATGGTCAGGACCATGAGTCGACGGGGATTGGATCCTGCGTGCAA
>JAWOGV010000187.1:0-13048 GCA_046496605.1 Acidimicrobiia bacterium
CTCCTTCAGTGGGAGGACTTCGCGAACAGCACGAGCTTCCGGCATCTCCGGACCCATCGGAAACGCATCACGTCGTTCAACGACGACATCCAGGGAACGGCTGCGATGGTGGTCGCGGGTCTCATCACTGCGCTGCGGTTCCTCGGACAGGGCCACAAGGACCAGCGGATCGTCATCGCAGGAGCCGGCTCTGCAGGGTACGGGATCAGCCGCCTGATCATCCGGGCAATGGTGGCAGACGGTGCGGATCCCGATACTGCCGAAGCGCAGGTATTCGTCCTCGATAGCAGGGGCCTCCTCGTCGCCGATCAGAGCCTCCGTGGCCTCAAGGCCGAGATGGCAACGCCCGGCGAGGTCGTGGCTTCATGGGACACCGTCGACGATCCGCCTTCTCTCACGGACGTCATCCGCAACGTCCACCCCACCATCCTGATCGGCGTCACGGGCCAGGCAGGCCTCTTCTCGAAGGAGGCGATCTCGGAGATGGCGGCCCACGTGGAGCGACCCATCATCCTTCCGCTGTCGAACCCGACCAGCCTAACGGAGGTCGTACCGTCGGCGGCATTGGCGTGGACCGAAGGCCGGGCCCTGGTCGCGACCGGCAGCCCGTTCGCTCCCGTCGAGATCGACGGGAGGATCCACCGCATAGGGCAGGCGAACAACGCGTACATCTTCCCGGGCGTGGGACTCGGCATCATCGCCGTCCGTGCACGTGAGGTGACGGAGGAGATGTTCCTCGCCGCGGCCATCGCACTGGCCGAGGCGACACCGCGTGAGCTCATGGAGCAGGGTCAGATCTTCCCGAACATCGATCAGCTCCGCCCGGTGGCGCGGGCTGTTGCGATCGAGGTGGCGAAGCGGGCGATCATCGATGGTGTCGCCGATCCCGTGGATGACGTCGAGGCCGCTGTCGATGCCGAGCGTTGGGAGCCCGAGTACACCCGCATGCGACCGGCCTGATTGTCATCCGTTGACCGTGCGAAGGTCTCCGAGCCATGCATCGATGCGTCCAGCGGCCGATTCCCAGCCGACGTCGAGCATCACGTTGTGGCCGGATCCCTCGATCATGGTGAGTTCGGCCTCATACGCCGCTGCCGTGAGGCGCAGTTCCGGCGTCGAGAAGATCGCGTCCTCGGTGCCACCGATCACGAGCACGGGATTGATCACCTTGGACCGTCGCGGGAGGTCCGCGATCATCTCGAGGTAGGCGAGGTACGACTCGGACTGCACTCGTTTCGCATAGCCGAGGGCCACGTCGTCGTCGATGCTCGCGCCGAACAGGAGGGATCGGGCGCGTTGTGGATTCTCGACGATCGGTCCGAGGGAGAGGGTCGCGTTCGTCTTGAGGAACGCCAAGGGATGCCGGGCGGCGATCCGCATCGTCGCGCCGATCACCCCGGTCACCGGAACCGGCGCGATGAGCACGCTGGCGCGCACGGGGTAGATGCTCATGTAATGCTGGACGACGAAGCCGCCCATCGAGTGGCCGACGAGGATGGGGTCGTCGTCGAGGTGGGTCACGACCTTTCGTACGTCCGCTACGTAATGGGCGATGCGCGACGATCTCAGGCTTCCGTCGGAGGCACCGTGACCCCGCAGATCGATGGCGTACGAGGTGTAGCCGCGCGCTGCGAACCACTCCGTGAAGTGCTCGGTCCAACACCACGCGCCGTGCCATGCGCCGTGGACGAAGACCAGCGGTGGCTTCGTCGCTTCACCGCCCCGTGCACGAGTGACGATGACATCGAGCGTCATACCCCGACCCTAGCGGATGCCGTTCAGGCGTTCACAGGTCGCCGACGAATCCAGCGACGGGGACGAGGTGTGCGTCCGTGACGCCGATGACTGCGTCGGCGTTTCCCTCGACGTTGTGGTGTCGTAGGTAGAGGGTGAGTGTCGTTGGGCGGAACACGCCGGGCGATGACTGTCCGTTCGCGTTCCAGTCACCGGAGATGAACAGGTCTCCGGGATCGCCGAAGATGAAGTCGTTGTGGGCGACGCCCTGGGTGTGGGCGTTGCGGAAGTACACCCGGCCCGTCTCCGTCCGGTAGAGGCCGAATGTGTCGATGCCGTCTCCGTCGAAATCCCCGGAGAAGGGGATGTCGCCGAGGTCGCCGAAGAAGTAGGCCGTCGTGGCAGAACCGAGGCCCGCATCCGATGAGCCGAGCTGGTCGATGACGTAGAACCTTCCCTCGGACGGCCGGTACAGCCCGACGGTGTCACACCCGTCCCCGTTGAAGTCGCCCGCGAGCGGGATGTCCCCGGGATCCCCGAAGAAGAAGGTGACATCGGCAACACCCTGGGAGTTGGAGTTCCGCAGGTACACGTATCCGTCGGATCGACGGTACAGGCCCGGCGTGTCCGTCCCGTCGCAGTTCCAGTCGCCGAGGAACGGGTGGTCGGACGGATTGCCGTAGTAGAACGACCGCTGGTCGCCCTCGACGTCGGTCAGGGTCCACCGACCCGAGGTCGGATCGACGAACCCGAAGCTGTCACCACCGGGTGTCCCCGTGTAGGTCATCGGATGCGTCTTCGAGATGACGCTGTTCGTCACGACCGGGAAGCCTGTCTTCGCGATGATGAAGAAGCCGGGGTACGCCCTCGTCTCGAAGTCATCCGAGGGGTTCGCGACGATGTACGAGTCGTGGACGTACAACTCGCCCGTTCGGTTGTTCGACACGTAGAAGACAGCGCCTCCACCGGCCCGAGCGTGGTTGCGCTCCATCCTGGTGTCGAGCAGCCGCAGCGTATAGGTGTTGCCGTCGAGGGCGATGCCCCCGCCGTTGCCCCCGCCGGGCGTACCGGGCTTCGCCGGATTCGCCCCCCAACCCGTGGTGTCGTTGTCCGAGATGACGCTGTTGATGATCGTCCACGAGACTCCGATGCTCGACAGTGCCCCGCCGTTCGAGCAGACGTTCCCGAGCCCTGGCGCACCCCCGAACGTCGAGTTGACGACGTACACGGGCCGGCCCTCGAACTGGCTGAGGACCCGCACCGCGCCACCGCCGACGTCGGGTCCCACGTCTGCGCATACGTTGTTGAAGAACCGCGAGTTGACGATCTTGAACCTCCCGCCGCGCACCCAGATGGCTCCGCCACCGTCGTATACGTCTTCGTCCTTGGAGTTCCCGTTGATGAAGGTGAGGTTCTGGACGGTCAGCTCGGGGTGGTCCTGGTTCTGGCAGTGCGAGGTCGTCCACGCCTGGTTCGGATCACAGGTGTTCATGTAGAGGATCCGGTGGGTGTCGCGGCCGTTCAACGTGACCCTGCCGCCACCGTCGAGCACGACGCGCTGGTTCGCGTTGTTGACGACCTTCGCCGTGGCATCCATGTCGATCGTGACGGGGTCCGGCCCGCAGTCGAAGGTGATCACGCCGCCGAGGGCGACCGCGTCGACGACCGCCTGGGAGGTGCACGAGGCCGCGGTGCCGGTGCCGATCACTCGATCCGGGTTCGACGTGTCGATCGCTGCCGCCTCGGCGGGTACGGGGGCGATACCGTCGGGGTTGCCGGCAGGTGGGTACACGGGTCCGGCGAGGGCAGCTGTCGTCACCAGTGCTCCACCGAGGACACACGCCGGCATGAGGACCCGGCGAACGATGCTGCCGGCGTTCGTCGCCGAATACGGGTGCGGTGGGACCCTCACCCCGACAGGTATCGGCAGCACCCGACCGAACCTTCACCGGGTTCTCGCGTAACGAACCCTCGTACGTCGGGGAGACCCATCCGGACCGGTCAGGACTCCCCGAGGATCTCGGAGATCAGGTCGTCGACGGCGCTCCGTGCAACATGGTCGCCGTAGCGGTCATCGAGGATCGTGCGCATCTTGGCGACGATGAGGCCACGCTCGGCGGCATCGTCCTTCGTCGATGCCGGCACGATCTCGGTGCCATCGATCCATGGCTTGCCGTCGGACGACCACGGGATGAGGATGAGCCACGACCACAGCGAGGCGTTCGACGTCACGCCGGTCTTGCGGGTGAGACCGAGGCAGCTGAACGGCAACGGGATCCAACCCATGCCCCTCAGCAGGTCCCTGCCGTCAGGCATGTTCATTGCGTCTCGTTTGGTCATGGTGCTCCCATGCGGCCAGTGCGGGAAGCTAGTCGGACGACGCGCGTACCAGGGCGGTCGGGTGTTCCCCGCGCGATGCGGTACCGTCGCCGGACGCGATCATGGAGACCGACCGACATGCAGCGAATCGGGTTCAGCACCGAGCACGACCTGTTCCGCGAGTCCGTGCAGCACTTCTTGGAGAGGGAGATCCTGCCGCACAACGAACGGTGGGAGGCCGCGGGCATCGTTGACAAGTCGATGTTCCGCGAAGCCGGTCGAGCCGGCCTCCTCGGCATGGCGGTCCCCGAGGAGTTCGGTGGAGGCGGGGTCGACGACTTCCGCTTCAACGCCATCATCGGCGAGGTATTCGTGGGCGGTGGCGGGGGAGCGTCTGGCATGTGTGTGACGCTCCACAACGACGTGTGCCTCCCGTACTTCCTGTCGTACTGCTCGGACGAGCAGAAACATCGATGGCTCCCCGGGATGGTCGACGGCACACTCATGACAGCGATTGCGATGACCGAGCCCGGCACGGGCTCGGACCTCGCCGGCATCGCGACCACCGCACGGCGCGACGGTGACGCCTACGTCGTCAACGGATCCAAGACGTTCATCACGAACGGGATCAATGCCGACCTCGTCATCGTCGTGACCAGGACCGCAGACGATCCACATGCCGGCCTCACCCTGCTCGTCGTCGAGGACGGCATGGACGGGTTCGAGCGCGGTCGGAACCTCGACAAGATGGGGCTTCACGCACAGGACACCGCCGAGCTCTTCTTCAACGACGTCGCGGTGCCTGTCGACAACCGGCTCGGCGAGGAGGGAGCGGGGTTCTTCCAGCTGGTGAACAACCTTCCCCAGGAGCGACTCTCGATCGCCGTGGGCGCCGTGGCGGGCGCTTCCGCGGCTCTCCAACTGACGATCGAATATGCGAAGGAGCGCCAGGCGTTCGGGCGCCCGATCGGGAGCTTCCAACACAACCGCTTCAAGCTCGCGGAGGCGAAGACGGAGGTCGACATCGGCCAGGCGTTCATCGACCGCCTCCTCGACGAGCACGCCCATGGCCGCCTCACCATCGAGCAGGCGGCCGAGGCCAAGTGGTGGACCACCGAGATGCTCAATCGGGTGGTCGACATGGGCGTCCAGATGCATGGCGGCTACGGCTACATGATGGAATACCCCATAGCGCGGGCGTACCTCGACGCCAGGGTGCAGACGATCTACGGCGGCACCACTGAGATCATGAAGGAGATCATCGGCCGCGGCCTCGGTGTGTAGGCCGCAGGTGGGTGCTCCGGACCCTGACGCGCCGGACCCGCCACCCTCACCGGGTGGCGGGTCCGGACGGTCCGGCGTGGAAGGTCAGTCGTCGTTGTTCTTGTCGGCCTTCTTCAGCGCACGTTCGTCGGCCTTTGCCTGCTTCTGGGCCTGACCGAGGTTCTTCGGGAGGTCGGCTTCCTCGAGCTTGGTCCTCTGGTCGTCATCGAGCGCCTTGAAGCGCTTTCCGAAGGCCCACCCGCCATCGTCCTCCAGCATGCCGATGAAGTCGGTCAGGGACTCGTCCTCGCCCCCTGTTGCGACCCACAGTTGCATGACCTTGTAGAGGGCGCCCCACCCGACCCCGGGCTCCCCAGTGCGTGCCTCGACGATCTCGTCGGTCAGGGCTTCGGCAGCGCCATCGTCGGCCGGCTCGGGGATGAAGTAGTCGGCGATCATCCGCGCCTTCCACATCTGTGCCTCGGAGAGGACAGCGCTCTCGGTGCCGTCGCCCTCGGTGACCTCGTCGTCGGCGAGGGCAGTGCCCACCGTCGAACCGAGGAGTGTCGCGGCAAGTGCCACGATGAGTATCCGTCTCATGTCAACCTCTCATCTCGCGGATGTGTGTTCCTGTGCGAGAGGTGCCTTCCGAGCTTCCACCAGACCCACCTACACAGACGGATGCGGCCGGACGTTGTTACATGCGTTCTTCTCGCCAGAACGGTGCCCTCACTCCGACGAGAGGCGTTCGGACTCCTCGGTGAGCTCGAGCCACCTCGTATCGGAAGCATCGAGGTCGGCGATCACTTCGGCGAGTTCGCTCGAAAGCCCGACCGTCCGTGGATAATCACCAGCGGCGTCGTCGAGTGTCGAGGCCAGCTCGGCACGCCGTCGCTCGAGCCTCGGGATATCCCTGGTCAATGCCTCGAGTTCGCGCTGGTCCGCGAACGACAGCTTGCGCTTCGCCTGCTTCTCCCTCGATCGGCGGTTCACGGATCGCGACGATGGCGTGACGGTTCGTCGTACTGCTTGGGCCCGGTACGCCGACCAACCACCCGGATGGTGCCTCACCGTGCCGTCCGGTTCGATGGAGAAGATGTCGTCACATACCCTGTCGAGGAAGTAGCGATCGTGGCTCGCCACCACGAGCGCACCGTCCCACGAATCGAGGTACTCCTCGAGCACCTCGAGGGTGTCGATGTCGAGGTCGTTCGTCGGCTCGTCGAGCAGCAGGAGGTTCGGGGCCTCCATGAGGCTGAGGAGCAGTTCCAACCTCCGTCGCTCCCCGCCTGACAGGTCTCCGACGGTGGAACGCTGCTGATCCCTGGTGAATTGGAATCGCTCCAGCATCTGGGCACCCGAGACCTTGACCCCACTCGAGAGACGCACCTCGTCCAGGTGTTCACGGACGGCGTCGACGACGCGCGTCGTCGGGGGGATCGAGCGGGGATCCTGGCCGTACCAGCCATGGTGGACCGTCGACCCCACCGCAACGGTGCCCTCGTCGGGTTCGATCCGCCCTGCGATGAGGCTGAGCAGGGTGGTCTTGCCTGCACCGTTCGGTCCGACCAGCCCGATCCGGGCGTCGGGTTGGAGCTTGTGCTCGACGTGTCGGAGGACCCATCGGCCGTCGTACTGCTTGCCGACGTTGTGGAGGTTGACGACCTTCGATCCGATGCGCCGTGAGGGCAATCCGATGTCGAGGTCGCCGCGTCGCCGCTTTCGCTGTTGGCCGATCAACGCCTCGGCCTGCTGGATGCGTGCCCTCGACTTCGAGGTGCGGGCCTTGGGGGAGCGGCGGAGCCACTCGAGCTCTGTTCGGATCCGCTGTTGGCGCTTGTGTTCGCTCGCCGCTTCCCGTTCGCTCCTGGCGGCGACCCCCTCGAGATAGTCCTCGTAGGTTCCCTGATGGGGGTACAGGGTCTCGTCGTGGACCTCGACGATTCGGGTGGCCACGTGATCGAGCAGGTATCGGTCGTGGGTCACGAGCAGGAGCGCCTCGGACCGTGATGCGAGGTGGTCCTCGAGCCAGTCGATGATGTCGACGTCGAGGTGGTTCGTCGGTTCGTCGAGGATCACGACGTCGCATTCGGTCGCGAGTGTCTGCGCCAGGGCGAGACGTTTCCGCTGGCCGCCGGACAGCGACTCGCAGGAGGCTTCGGGATCGCCGAGGCCCAGCCGATCGGCCAGCGCGATCGAGGGTCGATGGTTCCCGAGGACATGCCCGACCGTCTCTGCCCCCTCGAACCGCGGGTCCTGATCGAGCACCGCCACGCGAAGGCCACGCGACCGCACGATCGATCCGCCGTCCGGTTCCTCGAGGCCCGCGATGATGCGCAGCAGGGTTGACTTCCCCGACCCGTTCCGGCCGATCACCCCGATGTGCTCACCACTCGAGATTCCGAGCGATACCCGGTCGAGGACCGGGGTCTCGGGATACGACTTCGAGATCCCCTCGAGGCTGAGCAGGTGCATCGCCCGGAGGCTATCCGTCGGTGGCGCCCCGCAGCCTGAGCATCCATCGGGCCGGTGCCGAGCGGGCATTCGGCTACGATCGACACTGCTGTCAGGTCGACGCGAACAAGAGTGAGATCCTTAGTGGTAATCTAAGGAAATAGCCGATGTGGGAACCATGACCGACTCCACGACATCAGACACCGACGCCCGATCGTCCGCCGGCGGCCGGACGGGCCGTGACGAGCCGCACCCCTCTGGCGACGATCGATTCAACGTCGTCGACAGGCACCTCAAGCGGACCCGGTATGCCCAGGACCAGCTCATCGAGACGCTCCACATCGCCCAGGACGTCTTCGGGTTCCTCGACGACGGAATCCTGACCTACGTCGCGAGGGCCCTCCGGCTCCCTCCCTCGATGGTCTTCGGTGTCGCGACCTTCTACCAGCTGTTCACCTTCGATCCACCGGGTGACCACACCTGCACCGTCTGCACCGGTACGGCATGCTTCGTCAAGGGAGCCGATGACATCGTGCGGGCCGTTGCCACGGAGTACGGCATCGTCGCCGGCACCACCACCGACGACGGCGCGCTGACCCTCAAGACGGCCCGCTGCCTCGGTTCGTGCGGCCTCGCCCCCGTCGTCCTGCTCGACGGCGAGGTGCGGGCACGTGACGACGCCGACACGGTGCTCGCCGCGCTGGTCACCGCCCTGTCGGCTGGGCCCGTCGCTGTGGGTGCGGTGGAAGGGAGCGGCGCCTGATGGCCGCACCGATCGATCTCCACGAAGTCGCAGAGCGTGAACACGAGGCTCGGAACCGGTACCCGTGGCGGATCAAGGCCTGCGCCTCGACGGCGTGCCTGTCGGCGGGAGCGGGCGCCACGGTCCAGGCCCTCGAACGCACCGTAGAAACCTCGGACCTCGCCCTCGATGCGGTTGTGATCCCGACCGGCTGCATGGGCTTGTGCAGCAGGGGACCGCTGGTGCGGGTCCTGCGCCGCGGCGGCGAGGACACGATGTACCAGGCGGTGAACGAGGAGGTCGCCGTCGACATCGTCCGCAGCCACATCCGAAACCACAAGCCCGTCGATACCAACATCCTCGACACGTCGATCCCCTTCTTCTCCGCCCAGGAGCGGATCGTGCTGGCCAACGGCGGCATCATCGATCCTGACCGGATCGAGGGCTACGTCGCACACGGCGGCTACCGAGCGCTGGCGAAGGTCCTGACCGAGATGACACCGGAACAGGTCGTTGCCGAGGTCGTCGCGTCCGGCATCCGGGGCCGCGGCGGCGCGGGATACCCGGCCGGGAGCAAGTGGTCGCTGCTCGCCAAGGCCGTCGGAGACCAGAAGTACGTGGTCGCCAACGGCGACGAGGGGGACCCCGGCGCCTATATGGACCGGACCGTGATGGAGGACGATCCACATCGCGTGATCGAGGGCATCGCCATCGCCGCCTACGCGACGGGGGCGTCGAAGGCATACATCTACGTCAGGGCCGAGTACCCGAGGGCCGTCGAACGGCTCGACAGGGCGATCCGTGTCGCGAGGCGCAGCCGCCTCCTCGGCAGGAAGATCCTCGAGTCCGACTTCGACCTCGAGGTCGAGGTCCGCATCGGTGCCGGGGCGTTCGTCTGCGGCGAGGAGACCGCCCTGATGGCATCCATCGAGGGACGGCGCGGCACGCCACGGCTCCGCCCTCCGTACCCGACCGAGTCCGGGCTGTGGGGTCATCCGACGATGATCAACAACGTCGAGACCCTGGCGAACATCCCCGCCATCATCAACCGCGGAGCCGAGTGGTTCGCATCGATCGGGACGCCGACGAGCACCGGAACGAAGGTGTTCGCACTTGCAGGGGATCTCGTGAACATCGGGCTCATCGAAGTGCCGATGGGGATCACCCTTCGCACCATCGTCGAGGACATCGGGGGAGGAATCCCCAACGGCGGAACCTTCAAGGCCGCCCAGACGGGTGGTCCCTCGGGGGGTTGCATACCCGAAGAGTTCCTCGACACGCCCGTCGACTACGACAGCCTCCGTGAACTCGGATCGATCATGGGTTCCGGAGGGCTCATCGTCATGGACGACACGGTCAGGATGCCGGAAGTCGCGAAGTTCTTCATGGAGTTCTGCATGGACGAGAGCTGTGGCAAGTGCACACCGTGTCGGGCGGGGACGGTGCAGATCCACGGTCTCCTCGACAGGATCACGTCCGGCACGGGGACCCGCACGGACCTGAGGCACCTCGAGCAGTTGTGCGCAACCGTCCGCGATACCAGCCTCTGCGGCCTCGGCCAGTCCGCACCGAATCCCGTCCTGAGCACCCTCCAGTACTTCGGCGACGAATACGAAGCACTTCTCATCGAGACCGGATTGGAGATCGTCGATGCGTGAACGACGCACCACTGTCTCCGTCACGTTCGACGGCGAGGAATACGAGGCATACGCGGACGAAACCGTCATGGAGGCGTCGCGGCGCCTCGGGGTGGAGATCCCGTCGCTCTGCTACCTCGAGGGACTCTCGGTGTGGGGGGGATGCAGGGTGTGCGTCGTCCAGATCGCGGAGGACCACCGACTCCGACCAGCGTGCGCCACCCCGGTGGCGCCCGACATGGAGATCCTGACCGACACACCAACCCTTCGTGCGCACCGCAAGTCGATCGTCGAGCTCCTCTTCGCCGAGGGCAACCACGTGTGCGCCGTGTGTGTGGTGAACGGGAACTGCGAGCTCCAGGACACGGCCGTCGAGACCGGAATGGACCATGTCCGGTACGACTACCAAGCGCCGTTGCGGGCCGTGGACGCCTCACATCCGAAGTATCTGTTCGACCCGAACCGGTGCATCCTGTGCACGAGATGCGTACGGGTATGCCACGAGATCGAGGGTGCCCACGTCTGGGACGTCGCCTACCGCGGTGCGGATGCGATCCTCGTCGCGGAGATGGGCAAGCCGTGGGGCGAAGCCACATCGTGCACGTGGTGCGGGAAGTGCGTTGCCGTGTGCCCAACCGGTGCCCTCGCGTACCAGGGCAGGGCCGTCGGGGAGATGGTGCACCAGACCGACATCGTCATCAGGCTCGCCACGGCGAGGCAGCACGGCGAGTGGATCGATCCGGGGGAGTTCCGATGACCGAACCGGGCGGTGCAGCGGTCGCAGCGACGCCAGCCGGCAAGGCACGGGTCGCAACGGTGTGGCTCGGAGGGTGCTCGGGCTGTCACATGTCGTTCCTCGACATGGACGAGTGGCTCTTCGAGTTCGCCAAGCTCGCCAATCTCGTCTACAGCCCGATCGCCGACGTCAAGGAGTTCCCGGGGAACGTGGACGTGACGCTCGTCGAGGGAGCGATCGCCAACGAGGACAACAGGGAACTCGCCCTCATCGTGAGGGCCAACACGAAGACCGTCGTGTCCTTCGGGGACTGCGCCGTGAATGGCAACGTCACCGCGATGCGCAACCCGCTCGGCGATCCGATCGAGATCCTGCGCCGCGTTTACATCGACGCTGTCGACCGCAACCCGGTCATCCCCGGCGAGGAGGGCATCGTGCCCGCACTCCTCCCCAAGGTCCTCCCCCTCCATCACCTGATCGACGTGGATGTCTTCCTCCCTGGCTGCCCCCCGCCGGCCGATCGCATCCAGAGGACCGTCACCGCGCTGCTCGCGGGCGAGGCGCTCGGCGAGCGCGGCGACGACATCAGATTCGGATGAGGAGCGCAACCGCCCATGCATGACCTCGTAGTGATCGATCCGGTCTCGCGCATCGAGGGCCACGCCAAGATCACGATCAGGCTCGACGCCGACGGTCGCCCCGTCGACACCCGCTTCCACGTGACCGAGTTCAGGGGTTTCGAGGCATTCTGCGTCGGCCGGCCCGTGTGGGAGATGCCGTCGCTCACCGCCCGCACATGCGGCATCTGCCCCGTCAGCCACCTCCTCGCATCCGCCAAGGCAGGTGATGCGGTGATGGGTGTCCAGATCCCGGCGAATGCCGAGCGGCTCCGACGGATCGCGAATCTCGGACAGATCATCCAATCCCACGCCCTGAGCTTCTTCCACCTCAGTTCGCCGGATCTCCTCCTCGGCTTCGACGCCGATCCATCCATCCGCAACGTATTCGGGTTGATGGAGGCCCAACCGGAGCTCGCCCGTCGTGGGATCCGGTTGCGCGGCTTCGGGCAGTCGGTCATCGAGGCGATCGCCGGACGCAAGGTGCACGCCCCGGGCATCGTCCCCGGGGGCATCGCGGACCCGATGACCTCCGAGACCCGTACCGAGCTCCAGGGCCAACTCGCAGAGTCGTTCGAGACCGCGACGATGGCGCTCGAGCTGTTCACCGGGATGCTCGACGGGTTCGAGCGCGAGGTGCGGGCCTTCGGGCAGT
Organism: Acidimicrobiia bacterium; assembly: GCA_046496605.1. Lineage (GTDB taxonomy): Bacteria > Actinomycetota > Acidimicrobiia > Spongiisociales > UBA5794 > SZUA-442. Next base: position 12,158 of record JAWOGV010000187.1, read on the forward strand.
TCCCGAGCTACTTCCTGGCACTCGCCAACGACGCGGGGCGCTGGGAGCACTACGACGGGCATCTCAAGGTCGTGGGCGCGACCGGCGCCGTCGTTGCCGATCGTGTTCCCGTTGCGCAGTACCGCACGCTGATCGGTGAGGCTTCCAACGTGGATTCGTACCTCAAGAGCCCGTACTTCAAACCAGCCGTCGATGCTGACGGCGACGTGAGATCGGGCATGTATCGCGTCGGGCCCCTCGCACGGTTGAACGTGTGCGAGACGATGGGGTCCCCCGCAGCGGACGCCGCCCTCGGGGCGTACCGTGAACGAGCCGGTGGCATCGCCACGTCGTCGTTCTTCTTCCACTACGCACGGCTCATCGAGATCCTCGCCGCTATCGAGCTCATGCGTGGACTGCTCGCCGACAACGACGTGCTCGACACGATGGTCCGCGCGACGGCAGGCATCAACCACCGGGTCGCGGTCGGTTCCTCCGAGGCGCCACGCGGAACCCTCTTCCACGAGTACCACGTCGACCGCAACGGCCTCCTCGAGCAGGTCAACATGATCATCGCAACGGGGCAGAACAACCTCGCCATGAATGCCACGGTGCACGAGATCGCGAAGGAATGGATCACCGGACCCGACATCCCCGAGGAGATCCTGAACCGCATCGAGGCAGGCATCAGGGCGTTCGACCCGTGCCTGAGTTGCTCCACCCATGCGATCGGCCAGATGCCCCTCATCGTCAGCCTGGTCGACGCCGACGGGGAGACGGTCTGTGAGCGCATCCGGGGCTGACGTCCTCGTCATCGGGTACGGCAACGACATGCGCCGCGACGACGGCGCGGGCCGGTGGGTCGCCGACCAGATCGAGATGCTCGGCCGTGACGACATCGACGTGCGGTCC
>JAWOGV010000089.1:0-5305 GCA_046496605.1 Acidimicrobiia bacterium
CGTCGGATGGCGCGCTCAAGCAGGCGGACTCCATGCGGGTCGCGCGCGAGGAATCCGAGCGTCGTGCACTCGAGTCCGCCCAGCAGCTCGCCGAGTCCCTTGCCGGGACCAGGGTCGTCGTCGCGGCCAGGGCGGGCGATTCAGGCAACCTGTTCGGATCGATCGGGGCTGGGGACGTCGCAGCGGCGATCGTGAAGTTCACGGGCATCGACATCGATCGAAAGATCGTCGACATCGCGCAGCCGATCAAGGAGATCGGCCTGCACGAGATCCACTTGACGCCGCATCCCGAGGTATCGGTGGCGGTCATATTGGACGTCATCCCCGCCTAGGTGGGGCACACCAGTCGAAGGGAGACGGGCGCCATACCCGGCGCCCGTCTCTCGTCGGTGTGACGGTCAGGACCGCACGGCGAGGTCGTGAGGGCGAGGGTCACTGCGGTGCCGTTCGTGAGAGGGAGGGTCGTCGCCGGATCGCGACAAACATCCTCGGGCGCGAAAAACGGGTGCCCCGAGGCAGGTTGGACAGCTCGGATGCAACCGTATGCTCGCCACGGCGACGCCGAAGCCCCGATTCGTGTCATACAGCCGGTGCATGATCGTGGTGGTGCACCCCAGGCCAACCGAGGAGGACCGGTGACCGCTGTCATCGAAACACAGACGAACCGTTCCCCGCGGGTCCCGCCGCACAGTCTCGATGCCGAGGAATCAGTACTCGGTGCGGTTCTCCTGTCGGCGGACGCTGCGAACGCGGCGCTGGAGCTGCTCCACGCGGAGGACTTCTACAAGCCCGCCCATCAGAAGATCTTCGACGTCATCCAGCGGCTCTTCGACGCGAACGAACCGATCGACGCCGTGACGGTCGCCGAGGGTCTGCGTCGCGACGGATCGCTCGACCGCATGGGAGGCATCGCGTTCCTCACGAACCTCATCGATTCGGTCCCCTCGACGAGCAACGTCGAGTACTACGCAGGCATCGTCGAGGAGCACGCGTTGCGCCGCCGCCTCATGAAGGTGGGAGGCGACATCGGTGTCATCGCCTCGATCACATCCGATCCCATCGCCGACGTCGTGGACAAAGCGGAGCAGGCCGTGTTCGCGGTCGCGGAGAAGCAGGTCGGTGACGGCCTGCAGGTCATCGACGATCTGCTCGGTCCTGCGATCGAACAGGCCGAGGCGCTCCAACGGAACGGCGGCGAGATCACCGGTGTGTCGACAGGGTTCCGTGACCTCGACCGGAAGCTCGCAGGGCTGCATCCGACGAACCTGATCGTGGTCGCAGCCCGTCCCGGCATGGGGAAGACGTCCCTGGCCCTCAACATGGCCCAGAACGTCGCGCTGCAGGGCAACACGGTGGCGATCTTCTCCATGGAGATGAGCCGTGAGGAACTCGTGACACGGATGCTGTGCGCAAAGGGGCGGATCGACTCCCAACGGCTCAGGACGGGAAAATTGAACGAGGCGGACTTCACCAAGTTGTCGAACGCGGCGAGTGCCCTCTACAAGCAGAACATCTATGTCGACGACTCGCCCGGCATGACCGTCACCGAGATCCGTGCGAAGTGCCGCAGGCTGCGACGCCGTCCGGGCCTCGACCTCGTGGTGATCGACTACCTCCAGCTCATGAACGGGTCCGGTCAGGAGAACCGCCAGCAGGAGATCGCGATGATCTCCCGTTCGTTGAAGAACCTCGCCCGCGAGCTCCACGTCCCCGTCATCGCCCTCTCCCAGCTCAACCGTGCGGTCGAGGCCCGTGAGGACAAGCGTCCACGCCTCGGTGATCTGCGTGAGTCCGGGGCCGTCGAACAGGACGCAGACGTCGTCATGTTCATCTACCGGGACGAGTACTACTACCCGGAGAAGGTCGAGTCCAAGGGCGTCGCCGAGGTCGTCATCGCCAAGCATCGGCAGGGCGGCGTGGGAAAGGTGGACATGACGTTCCTCCCCGAGTTCACGCTCTTCGCCGACATGGGACGCGCCGAAGCCCCGATGTGACCGCAGTGTCGAAGGCGCCGATCGGCCCCACCCAACGCGGGTGCGGTGGAGCATGCCTGTGATCATTCCCGGCAACCTCGCCGAGGGACTGTCGCGTGGGGCGGACGGTGCCTCGGAGTGGCTTGGGCGCCTTCCATCGATCGTGGCATCTGCCGAGGTGCGGTGGGGCATCTCGATCGCAGATCCGTTCGACCCGGGAGGTGTGACCTCGTGGGTCGCACCGGCGAGGACCGCCGACGGACGCGACGTCGTCTACAAGTGCACGTTCCCGCACCCCGAGGCGGTCGGGGAAGCCGCTGCCCTCATCCGCTACGACGGTGACGGGGCGGTTCGTCTGTTCGAATCGCAGCCTGCCACGTTCGAGATGCTGGTGGAGCGGTGCGAGCCCGGCGATTCGCTGTGGGCACTCGAGGACCGCGTGGGGAGGCACGAGGTCGCGGCAGGTCTGATGCGAAGGTTGTGGCGCCCCGTGGCCGGAGGCGAGTTCGGGCCGCTGTCAGGGCTCACGACCGGCTGGGCGGGCGTGACGATGAGGCGCCTCCTGACGATCCCCGCACCGTGGGTGACGTCCCCGATCGAGCGTGGCGTGGATCTGCTCCAGGCTCTTCCGCACACCTTCGATGGTGACGGCGTGCTGGTGCACCAGGATTTCCATCCCGGCAACGTCCTGGCCGCCCAGCGCGAGCCGTGGCTCGTGATCGATCCGAAGCCGATCGTGGGCGATCCTGCCTTCGACCCGGTACCCATGCTCGTCCAGGACCGCGGCGGTGTCCATGAGCCCCCCGCACATGCGGTGATCGAGCGCGATCTCTCGGCGTTCGCCGGCTTGGTGGGAATCGACGCTGCCCGAATCGCCATGTGGGCGATCGCCCGATGTGCCGAGTGGACCATGGAGTCCCTCGAGCGTGGGCAGGTGATCGACGCGTCCATCACGTACACGTGGGCTCGCGCGCTCGACGCGATCTTCCCCGATTGAGGGTTCGCCCACCACTCGACGCCCATCCACCGCCCTAGCCTCGTGAGGATGTTTGCTCGGTCGCCCGTCGTCGCAGCCGTCTCGCTCGCCGTCCTCGCGGTGGCATGGGGTGCGATCCCGCTCTTCGTGCGCAACGACGTGCCGTCGACCGCCCTCGTCGGCGCCCGGGTGACGTTCGGCGCCATTGCGCTGATCACAGCGGCCGCAGCGACGCGCAGGCTGGTATGGCCGAGCGGTCGACTCTGGCGTCTCGCCCTCTCAGGTGTGCTGCTCGCCCTCCACTGGGTCACATTCTTCGAGTCGATCAAGCACGCATCCGTGGCGGTCGCCCTCGCTGTTCTCTACGTCGGCCCCATCGTCGCCTCGATCCTCGCAGGTCCCCTGTTGGGCGAGTCCGTGTCCGGCCGCCTGTGGCTGGCACTCTCGGTGGCGATGGCGGGCACCATTCTCGTCGTCCAGCCTTGGAGTGCGACCGACGAGGGTGCCGTCACGACCCGCGGCTTGGTGATGGCCGTCGCATCGGCCGCGTTCCTCGCGGCCCTGTTGTTGGTCGGAAAGCCGGTCGCCAAGCGTCTCGGAGGCCTCACCATGGCGATCGGCGAACTGACGGTGGCCTCGCTCATCCTCGCCCCGGCAACGGTCAACGCCCTCACGGAGTACCGCGGGTATTGGCTCAGCTTCATCGTCCTCGGTGCGCTCTTCACCGGTCTCGCCGGCTATGTCTACTGGGATGCGATGCAGGCCCTCCCACTCGCGGCTGTGAGTGTCATCATGTACCTGGAACCGGCATCCGCGGTGGTGTGGGCAGCAGTGTTCCTCGCCGAGGTTCCCGGTCCGCTGACGTGGGTGGGTGTTGCCCTCGTCGTTGCGGGCGGGGCCGTTGCCGGATACACGTCCAACGAGGAGAGGGTGATCAGTGCCCCCGTCACTCTTTGAGGTGAACGACCTCCGGGTCGCGGTCTTCGACGCGGATCGCGCGGTGAGTGATGTTCCGGGCCCCGTCACCGAGGGCGGTGAGCAGCTCTCGGCGGGATGGGTCGAGGTGATCCCCGGCGTGTCCTTCGCGGTGGGCGAGGGCGAGGTCCTCGCCCTCATCGGTGAGTCCGCGAGCGGAAAGTCGCTCGCCCTGATGGGCGGCTTCGGCCTGCTCGCCCCCGGTGCGCGGGTCATCGGCGGCGAGGTCCGCTACGGGGGTCATGCCTTCAGGCCCGGTGGTGCCCTCCCTGACCCCGAACGGAAACGGTCCCGCAAGGAACGCAAGATGGCCCGACTGTCGGGAACCGTGATCGCTGACTTCGGAGACGACGAGTTCGCACGCCTGATCGGCACCGAGGTCGGCTTCGTGTTCCAGAATCCGATCGGCTCGTGGACGCCGACCCTCGTCATCGGGGACCAGTCGGGGGAAGCTCTCGCCTACCACTCCCAGCTCACCAGCGAGGAGATCGAAGCGAGGGTGTTCGATGCCCTCGGTGAGGTTCGCCTCCCCAAGTCGCGTCGCATGTTCGACGCCTACAGCCACGAGATGTCGCGAGGCATGGCGCAGCGCGCGATGCTCGCAGCGGCCCTGACGAAGGCCCCGAGACTCCTGATCGCGGATGAGCCCCTCAACGGCCTCGATCCCTCGGTCGCGGCGTCGATCATGGACCTCATCAGGGAGATGCAGGACAAGCGGAGCATGGCCATGGTGATCGTCACCCACGATCTTGCGGCCGTCGCTTCTCTCGCCGACCGGGTTGCTGTCATGTACGGAGGCGAGATCATCGAGGAGGACGCTGCGACGGGAACCTACCACCATCCACATCACCCGTACACATCGGGTCTCATCGGATCGATTCCCGGCGTCACGCCCGGGCGCCTTCGCAGCATCCCCGGCGAGGCACCCCGCCTGGTGGACACCGACCATTCGCGTTGCGTCTTCCTGGAACGGTGTCCACACGCAACCGACGTGTGCGCCAACGAGGCGCCACCCCTCACCTCGGCCGGCGATCGGAGTGTCGCGTGTCACCACGCCGAACGGCTGTCGCTTCCCGGTCTGCGCGGCTGACGGTCGTGCATCCGAGCTCAGCCGTCCCCACCGCACAGAATGTGGTTGAAGTGCCTAGGGTGATTGCGGTTCCGGAGGCACAGGGACTCGGTACATGAGAATCGCCACGTATCTCGGACTCGTGGCACGACGCGTCTGGGCGAAGAAGGGGATCCTGTTGGGATCCCTGCTCGGGGCGACCCTGGTGATCGCCCTGCTCGTGGTCGTGCCGCTCTATGAAGCGTCCGTTCAGGCCGTCGATCTCCAGTTCTCGATCGACAATGCGCTCCAGGAAGAGACGGACGTCAGCGC
>JAWOGV010000219.1:0-4810 GCA_046496605.1 Acidimicrobiia bacterium
GCCTCGTCGAGCTCTCCGGCCCGACCGAGGCCCACATGCGGTCCCTCGGGATCGACACATCGTCCATGTCGCTCGTGGACTTCGCAGTCGGCCTCCTCAGGGTCAGCGGGTACCAGGTCGATCCGGGTCCATCCGGGTTCTCGCTGCCATCGGTTGGCGACGGAAAGGTGTTCCGTGCATCTCGCGGGGCCGACACGGCAATCCTCGCGATCGTCGAACACGCCGACGGCGAGTATCCGGAGCTGGACGAGCGCGTACTCGCGCAGTTCTCGGTCGCCGTTGCGCAGGCAAACCCGAAGCGGGCGATCCTGGTCACGGACAAGTTCGGTCCCTACGCCATGTACGAGCGGGAGCGGCGGGACAAGCGCCTCGTCCTCATCACGAGGGAGCGCCTCCAGGCCTTCGCCGACTCGTTCGAACTCGGCTGATCGCAAGGCGCTCAATCCTCGATCGGTAGACTTCCCGACATCGGCGGCGCGCAGCCCCGGCGTGCCACCATCGGAACTCTCGTGCAATCGGGAGCGTTGTCCGAAGCGAGATGGGAACCATGGCCGAACAACCGATCCTGTCATGGGAGGAGGTCGCCCACAGGTACGGTCGCAAGATCTACACGTTTGCCTATCGCCTGACGGGCAATCCGGATGATGCGGCCGATCTGGTTCAGGACGTCCTCCTTCGGGTCCGCAAGGGTCTCGACGACTACACGCCGGGGAGCTTCGAGGGCTGGCTGTGGCGCATCACGCGAAACGCGTTCCTCGACGGTGTCAGGAAGAAGAATCGGCGACCGACGACGCCCCTGCCGGAGGGCGACCACATCGATCTGGGCTCGAGCCCGTCTCCCGACGAGGTCCTCGCATCCGTCAGGCTTTCCGATGACGTACAGGCTGCGCTTCTTAAGCTTCCCTATGACTTCCGTGAGGCCGTCGTCCTGTGTGACGTGGTCGGCCTCACATACGAGGAAATCGCCGATGCGACGGACGTGCCCGTTGGAACGGTGCGGTCGCGGATCCACCGCGGTCGGTCGATGCTGAGAGGAATGCTGACGTGGCCGGTGTGACACCAGAGCCTGATAGGACCTTCGTGCTGCTGTCGTGCTACCTCGATGGTGAGCTCACACAGGAGGAACTCGCGGAGGTGGTCGTCGCGCTCGAGACCGATCTCGACGCGATCGCCGAGTTCCGGAGCCTGCAGGCCTATCGACGAGCCGTTCGTTCCCTTCCCATCCTCCACGCGCCCGGTGACCTCGTCCCGGGTGGGCACCTCGGTGAGGAGCTGTCGGCGTATCTCGATGGTGAGCTCGTTGCCGCTGAGATCCCCAACGTCGTCGGGCACCTCCGGTCGTGTGACGAGTGTCGCTCCGAACTCGCGGAGTTCGACCGCGCGCGAACCGCGGTCCGTGCACTTCCCGGTGTCGATCCGCCCGCGTTCCTGGACGTGTACCGAGCCGACAAGGAGCGCGCGCGCAGGAGGGTCTGGCCGGCCGCGGCGGTGGCTGGAGGAGTTGCTGCACTGGCGCTCGCCTTCACGCTCAACGCTGCGACCGATGCGGATCCCGTCGCCATCGATCTCGCCGATCTCGAGTCCCGTCATGCAGCCGTGGCCTCCGCTCCGTCCATGCCGACGGGTGTGCAGGTGTCGAACCCGTGAACGGAGTGCTCAAGCGTTCGGTCGTCGTCGGGTCCGCGGTTGCTGTCATGCTGAGCATCGGATCCCCCGCCGCCTTCGCCGACGACCTCGCCGACATCCTCGAGCGTGCGCGAGCGGCCACGTACACGGCCACGCGCCTCACCGTGTCGGCTTGGGGCGACCACACGAACCTCCTGCGGGAGCGTGTGGAGCACGCGCAGGGTGCCGAGATGATCCGTGTCGACCAGACCTGGTCGATGGTCGGGAACGGGCGTACGATCAGGATGGGCGATGTCCCCGAAGGTGTCGCCTTCATGACGACGTCCCCTGCGGTCGTGACCGACCGCTACCGGGTCGGTGAGGTCGCCGAGTGCACGCACCTGCGTCGCACGTGCTCCTTCATCCCCATCCTCGAGGGCGACCGGGTACGTGCCCACATGCTCATCGACACCCGCACCGGTGCCCCCCTCATCACCTACGTGTATGACGGGGCCGGTCGCACGTATCGGACCGTCTCGCTGTCGGAGTTCTCCCCGCATCGCACGTACGAGTGGCCTCAGGGCACGGCAGACGTTCCCCTCGAGGTCGTCATGCAGGACGACTCCTCGGCCGTCCCCCAGGAGCTGTACGGGTACGAACTCGTCGACGTGTTCGACGGCCCTGCATCCTCCGAGCAGGGCTTCTACTCCGATGGCCTCTTCAGTTTCTCGCTCTTCACGATGCCGCTCGACACCGTCGTCGCGGGCTTCGAGGAACCCCTCGTGATGTCGACCGATCGTGGCGCATACGACCTGCTCCCGACGGCGAGGGACGTCCGCCTGCACTGGGAGGGCAGCGATCGCCACTACGTCCTCGTCGGAGACCTCCCGCCTGACCACCTCGAGGCGGTACTCGACGAACTCCCCGATCCCGGCACCGGGAACATCCTCACCAGGATCTGGCGGGCAATCTTCGGTTGAGCCGATCGTCGCCCGACCCCGGGCTGGTCAGTCCCGGCCGATCTCGCGCCGTGCGACGACCATCGTGTGGACCTCATCCGGGCCGTCGGCGATTCGAAGCGTTCGCATGTTCGCCCACATGCTCGCGAGGGGCGTGTCGTTCGATACACCCATGCCCCCGTGGACCTGGATCGCCTTGTCGATGACCCACAGTGCGGTGTTGGGGGCGACGACCTTGATGGCGGACACGTCCCTGGTCGCCGCACGATTGCCCTGTGTGTCGATGAGCCACGCGGTGTGGAGTACGAGGAGCCTTGCCTGGTCGATGCGCCACCGGGCTTCTGCGATCCATTGCTGGATGACGCCCTGGTCCGCGACCCGCATGCCGAACGCCTCGCGCTCCTTCGCCCGTGCGATCATGAGCGAGAGCGCCCGCTCGGCCTGGCCGATCGCTCGCATGCAGTGGTGGATCCGCCCCGGACCGAGGCGGGCCTGTGCGATCATGTAACCCTCTCCAGGGCCCGAGATGAGGTTGCCGGCCGGGACCCTGACGTCGTGGTACCGAACCTCGGCATGGCCGCCGCGGTGGCGATACCCGAACACGGGCAGATCGCGAACGACCTCGACTCCCTCGGCATCCATCGGCACGAGGATCATCGAGTATCGCTGCTTGGGGGGTGCGTCGGGGTTCGTGACCCCCATGACGATCGCGATCTTCGAGTCCGTGCTCATGGCTCCGGAGGACCACCACTTCGTTCCGGAGACGACATAGTCGGCGCCGTCGGCTCGGATCGAGCACTGCAGGTTCCGGGGGTCGGACGACGCGACCGCCGGTTCCGTCATGCCGAAGTTCGACCTGATCGTGCCGTCGAGGAGCGGCATCAGCCAGCGTTCCTTCTGTGCGGGCGTGCCGAACAGGTGGAGCACTTCCATGTTGCCGGTATCGGGCGCCGCGCAGTTCGTGGCCTCCGGCGCGAGCTCGATCGACATGCCCATGATCTCCGCCAGGGGCGCGTACTCGGTGTTCGTGAGGCCTGCGCCGTGTTCCTCGTCCGGCAGGAACAAGTTCCACAGCCCGGCTCCGCGTGCGATCGACTTGAGCCCCGCCATCTCGGGAGGTGCCTCGGTCGGATCGTCCTGTGCACCTCGAGCAGCGATGGCACGTTCGGCTGGGTAGATGTGGTCGTCCATGAACGCGTTGAGGCGATCCTGGTACTCGACGGAACGGGGGGAGTGTGCGAAGTCCATGACGATGACGCTAGTCGGGGCGTCGCCGGTCAGGCGCCCTCCACCCATTCCTCGCCGCCCGACCAACTCTCCTTCTTCCAGATCGGCGCCCGAGCCTTCACCTCGTCGATGAGGAAGCGGGCCGCGGGAAACGCGTCGTCGCGGTGCGCTGCGGACACAGCAACCACGACTGCAGGCTCCCCAACCGTGAGAAGGCCGGTTCGATGGCTCACGGCGACCCTGATGATGGGCCACCCTCCCCTCGCCTCTGCGATGATTCCCTCGATCGTGGCCTCGACGACCCCTGCATAGGCCTCGTACTCGAGCGACGAAACGTCGCTCCTCCCCGGGGCATGGTCACGGACCATGCCCGTGAAGACGACCGAACATCCGGCGGACGGATCCGCGACGAACACGTGATGATCGGCGACGTCGAGAGGATCGGGCGAGATCGCTATCCGATCGGCACCCGCACCGGCTACAGAAGTACTTCTCATACAATCACGACCATGAGCAACGATACCCCCGGATCCGAGGACCACGATTCTCAGGTTCCCCTCATCTCCGTCGGGAACGAGGAGGACGCGGGAAGCGTTGCAGAGGACATGATGGACGAATACGACTCCCCACGACCACAGGAACGACCGATCGACGAGCAGCCGGAACGGAGCTCGCCGCTGGATCTCTTCGATGACGATTCGCTCGACGACACAGGGGAGATGCCAGCTGTCGCGCCCGTCGTTCGCCCTTCATCGTTCGACGCTGAACCTTTCGACTACGACACCTACTACGGCGGGGTTCCCGCATGGCAGACATCCGAGGCTCCCGCTCCGGTCGTGCCTGAGCCATCACGCAAGACACGCGACGGGGCCCTCTTCTTCATCGGCGCGCTCGCCGCCGGAGTCCTTGGCTCGGCGCTCACCGTGGGTGTCCTCGCAGCCACAGGGACCTTCTCGGAAGCGGACGCCCCGCCGGCGTCGAACGCGGAGACAGCATTGACCGCGGAAGTGACTCCGACG
>JAWOGV010000300.1:0-3753 GCA_046496605.1 Acidimicrobiia bacterium
CGTGGGAGAGGTCGCAGGCAAGCTCCACACGGGCCGATCACGAAACGATCAGGTCGCCCTCGATCTCAGGCTGTACCTCCGCGACGCGATCGACCATCGGACCACCCAGGTGAGGCGGCTCATCGAGGCCCTCATCGGCCAAGCCAGGGCGGCCGGTGACGCCGTGATCCCGAGCTACACCCATCTCCAGCAGGCCCAGGCCGTGCCGTTCGCCCATCATCTGCTCGCATACGGCTGGATGCTCCTGAGGGATGTCGAACGACTCCGCTCCGCCCGCGGTCGTATCGATCAGTCTCCCCTCGGAGCGGGGGCTGCGGGCGGTTCGTCCCTGCCACTCGATCCGGTCGCCGTGCAGCGCCATCTCGGGATGGGTGCCGTGTTCGACAACTCGATGGACGCCGTTGCGTCGCGGGACCAGGCGGCCGAGTTCGTGTGGTGCGCGGCGCAAGCCATGATCCACCTCTCGCGCCTCTCCGAGGAGCTGATCCTGTGGGCCTCGTCCGAGTTCGCGTGGGCGACCTTCTCGGATGCCTACACGACGGGTTCCTCGGCGATGCCGCAGAAGAAGAACCCGGACATCGCCGAACTCGCACGGGGAAGGACGGCCTCCGTGATCGGCGACCTGACGGCGATCATGGCGCTCCAGAAGGGTCTGCCGTTGACATACAACAGGGACCTCCAGGAGGACAAGCGCTCGGTGTTCCATGCGGACGACACGCTCGCGGGAGCGCTCGACGCGCTCACCGGGATGATCGCGACAGCCCGCTTCGACCCGCCAGCCCCAGACTCCTGGGTCACGGCGCTCGACCTCGCAGAGGCCCTCGTCGGGCGGGGCGTGCCCTTCCGCGAGGCACACCACATCGTCGGGCGGGTCGTGTCGACCCTTGTCGCTGAGGGTCGGACATTCGCCGATCTCGATGGTGAGGAGCTCGCCGGACTCGACGATCGATTCATCACCTCGGACATCGAGCTGATCGATCCCGTGGCGTCCGTGAGGGCCCGCATCACGCATGGCGGTGGTTCCATGGCATCCGTAGAGGCCCAGATCCCCTCCTTGCTGGAGCGGCTCGGCTCCGTGTGATCGAGGTTGGTCCGTAGCGTCGGCGCCGCACCTCGCAGGCCGCACCTCATAGGAGGTGCCATTGCGATCAGGCCGCTCGTGCGTGCACCGCCCCGAAGCACACGGGGCATGACCGGTCACCGCAGTTGTCGACCACCTCGACGGACAGACCCGCGTCGCTGAACAGGGCCTCGATCGCGCGGTCGTCGAGCGGCTCGGCGGGGCTCGCCTGTTGCGTCTTGATGAGTGTCTTCGTTTCCATGCCCACAACGTATCACCCGGGTACGACAGAAATCCGGGGGTATGCCACAGCGACTCTCCAGCTCGCCGGAGGCACATGGGGGGCGGGTAGTCTGGAGACATGGAACTCAGGAGATACGCGGATCAGACACCCTTCTCCTTCGGGGACATCCAGCTTCGCGAGCTCACCCCGGAGGCCTTCACCCTCGCCTCGTTCGCCGAGGTCGTCCTGCCCATAGGGGTCGAGCGACCCGAGCGGGAGAACGCCAAGGATCACCGCATCTACATCTGCTTCCGCGGGGACCTCGAGTTCACGGTCGGGGAGGAGTCCTTCCACCTCGGCCAGGGCGATGTGCTCCACGTGGACAAGGGTGAGACCTACGGATTCCACAACGGCGGATACGAGGAGGCCAGGCTGCTCCTGATCCGCGTGCCAGGTCCCAGCCTTCCGGACGGCTCGCAGACGTAGGGCTGTCGGTTCCGTAGGACTCCGGGGTGTGAGCCCTCAGGCCGCGAGCGGCAGGACGTACCTCGACACCATCACGAAATGGATGGAGGTCGCGGTCACGACCATCACGTGGAAGAGCTCGTGGTACGAAAAAACGCGAGGCCACAACCGGGGGCGGTTGGTGGCGATCAGCACGACCCCGGTCGTGTAGATCACTCCGCCGATGAGACCGAGCATCGCAGCCGTCCAGCCGAGGGACTCGACGAACTTCCAGCTGATCACGATGCCGAGCCACCCCATGGTGATGCCGAGTGCCATCGAGAACACCTGGCCGTCCGTAGGGAAGAAGGTGTGCTGGAGTGCGCCGATCGCCACGGCTCCCCACGCGATCCCGAGCACCGCCCACTGGAGCCATCCGTCGAGGGCGACGATCGCCACGGGTGTGTAGGTGCCGGCAATGAGGACGAGGATCATGGTGTGGTCGAGCCTCTGCATCCGCTTCTTCCACGCATCCCCCCATGGGACCCCGTGGTAGAGCGAGCTCGTCGTGTACAGGGCAACCATTGCGAGCCCGAAGACGATCGAACCGATTCGGACACTCGTCGTGGGCGACATCACCGCGAGGTAGATCGTGCCGACGACGGCGGCGATCGCGGCGGCACCGTGCAGGAACCCGCGTACCGGGTTCTGCATCCTGCCGAGCGTCCATCGCGGTGCGTCCATCGGGGGAGCGTACCCGGTTCGGACGGATCCGAGACGCCGAAATGCGGATCCGTCGCGAGAAGTCTGTGAACCCGACGGATCGCACTCCTAGTCTTGGGTGGGACTTTGGGGCGGAAACCCTACGGAGACACGCGTGACAGTCAAGGAATCGTTGCTCAGGCCCTTGTACCGGGTCTACGAGGATCGCCTCGTCCGCAACCTTCCGACGGAGGCGCTTCCCCGCCACATCGGCGTCATCCACGACGGCCACCGGCGGTACGCCCAGCATCAGAGGCTTCCCGACTACCAGGCGTCCTACCGCGTCGGAATGGCGAAGTTCGAGGATCTCCTCAGATGGACGGCAGACCTCGAGATCAACGCGGTGACGTGCTGGCTGCTTTCGACCGAGAACCTCGCGAGGCCCGAGAGCGAGTTGCTCCCCTACTACGAGGTGTTGATCGAGCTGTTCGATCGGATCCCCGAATCATCGGCGGGACACGACGTCCGTGTCAGGTTCATCGGAAGCCTCGATCTGCTGCCCTCGAACCTCGTCGAGGCGGCGAAACGCCTCGAGGAACGGTGCTCGACGGGGTCGAGACGGGTGACCATCGCCCTCGCGTACGGAGGTCGGCAGGAGATCGTGGATGCGGTGCGCGATCTCGTGAGCGACCTCGCGAACGACGGGGTCGGGGCGAGCGAGATGGCAGGGCACATCGACAAGGAGACCCTCTCGTCCAGGATGTACGCCTCGGACCTGCCCGACCCTGACATGGTCCTGCGAACCTCCGGTGAGGCACGGCTGTCGGGCTTTCTCTTGTGGCAGGCCGCGTACGCCGAGTACTCGTTCGTCGACGTGTACTGGCCCGCATTCCGCAGGGTCGACTTCCTTCGTGCCCTGCGCGACTTCACCCGTCGGGAGCGACGCTACGGGAAGTGAACCGCCCGAGGTGTCACGGAGTCCACGCCGGAACGCCCTTGTGTCGCGGACGCCGGAGGGAGCACTGCCCGGCTAGCGAGATCGCAGCTCGAACGGGATGTGATCCTGGTCGTTGAACGACCGCAGGCTCGGGACGTGCGCGCCGGCCAGGGGGATCATCTTGATCCTGGCAATCGATGCGTGGAACAGCACGAGGCGCTCCCACTCCCACGGGGCAGGCGGGACGCCGAGCAGGTGGGTGAGGCACACGGAGTTGGTGCCGCCGTGCGCCACGATGACGATCCGACCCGGGTCATGCTCGACCGTCCACAGTTGCGGATCCCGCGGATCGCGCACCACGCCCCGCTCGGCGAGGAGGTCGTCGAG
>JAWOGV010000368.1:0-3818 GCA_046496605.1 Acidimicrobiia bacterium
GAGTAGGGTTGCGCGCTCGGAACCGTTCGATCGTGCAAAGGAGGCGGAATCCGATGGAACGCACCGACCGGAGCGTCGACGACGCCCTTGTCGGGCTCCCTGACGACGTGCGGGAAAACAGGATCGCCATACTCGAGAAGGCCCGCGACACGACGGAGGACTCGTGATGACGGCAGACCTCCAGATCTACATCGCAGGCGAGTGGACACCGGGCACCGGTGATGACCACCACGAGCTGATCTCCCCGGTGACCGGGGAGCACATCGCCAACGTCCCGATCGCGTCCGCGTCCGACGTGGAGCGCGCACTCCTCGCCGCGAGGGAGGCCCAGGACGAGTACCGACACTGGAGCGCCATCGAGCGGGCCGACCTCATGCACCGTATCGCCGCAGCGGTGTCCGAGAACATCGAGGAGGTCGCCCGTATCCAGACCCTCGAGCAGGGCAAGCCGTATCACGCCGAGTCTCTCGAAGACATCACCGAGGCGAATCAGTACTTCCTCAACGCCGCCGAGGACGTCAAGCGCCTCAACGGCTCCGTCCTGCCGACCTCGGATCGCAACAAGCGAATGTTCACCTTCCCCCGTCCTGTCGGCGTCTGGGCAGCCATCACCCCGTGGAACTTCCCGGTCACGATCCCTCTCGAGTACATCGGGCCCGGCCTCGCAACAGGGAACGCAGTCGTAGCGAAGCCTCCCGAGTTCACCTCGTGGGCCATGCTCGAACTGGCCAAGGCGTTCGACGCAGCGGGAGTCCCGAAGGGCCTCGTATCGATCATCCCCGGCGGGGCGTCGATCGGTGAGCAGCTCGTCACGTCCCGCCATGTGGACGGTGTGGGCTTCACAGGATCCTCCGAGACCGGGAAGCGGATCCTGGCGATCATGGGTATCAAGCGCTCGATCATGGAGATGTCCGGCAACGGGCCGACAATCGTCACCGCGGACGCCGACGTCGCGGCAGCCGCCGAGCTCGCCGTCTACGGCGCCTACTACAACGCCGGGCAGGTGTGCTGTGCGACCGAGAAGCTCATCGTGGTCGACGATGTCCACGACGAGTTCGTCGAACTCGCTCGGACCGCGGCCGAAGCGGTCCGGCTCGGTGACCCCTTCGACGAGTCCACCACGATGGGGCCACTCAACAACGAGGCGACGGCCGCCAAGATGGATCGGCACGTGGCAGACGCACTCGAGCGCGGTGCCGACCTGCTCGTCGGAGGTCATCGAGCTCCGGGTCACCCGACCGACCTGTACTACGAGTTCACCCTCCTCGATGGTGTTCCCGAGGATGCCCTCGTCGCGACCGAGGAGTCCTTCGGCCCCGTTCTGCCGGTGCTCACCGCGCGCGATGACGAGCACGCGGTCGCGATCGCGTCGTCATCGCGGCTCGGTCTCCAGGCCGCCGTGTTCACCCGGTCCCTCGGCAAGGCGTTCTGGTACACCGACCGGATCAGGGCGGGGACGGTGATCATCAACGACTCCACGGACTTCTGGGAGACGTTCCAGCCCTTCGGTGGAGCTGCGGGCACGGACTCCGGTTGGGGACGAGGAACCATCGGTGACTTCACCGACCTCCAGACGATGATCGTCGACGTCTCGGATACGACCTGATCGATTCGTCGGCCCGACCCGCTGGTAGCGTGGGAGGGCAGCGAGATCGAGGTGGCTGACGTGTCCGTGCGACGTGTGGCGGTGACCGGGGGAAGCGGCAAGGCGGGTGTCGCAGTGGTGGACGACCTGCGTACCCACGGTTTCGAAGTGCGATCGATCGACATCGCCGAGTCCAGGCATCCCGACCAGCCGACCCTCGTCGCGGATCTCACGGATCTCGGCCAGACGATCGAGTCGCTCGAGGGGTCCGATGCCGTGGTGCATCTCGCGGCGATCCCTGCGCCCAACATCGTGCCCAACGGCGAGACCTTCCGGACCAACATGATGTCGACGTACAACGTGTTCGCCTCCGCGAGGAAGCTGAAGATGGCGAGGGTCGTCTGGGCGTCCTCCGAGACCCTCATCGGGCTCCCGTTCGAGCGTGAGCAGCCCCGGTACGCGCCGATCGACGAGGATCATCCGCTGCTCCCCGAGTCCCATTACGCGCTGTCGAAGATCGCGGGAGAGTCGATCGCGGGGCAGTTCGCACGCTGGAGCGGAACTCCCCACGTGTCCCTCCGGATCTCCAACATCATGAACCCCGTCGACTACACCGACCGGTTCCCCGGCTTCTGGGACGACCCGCACATCCGGGCGTGGAACCTCTGGGGATACGTCGATGCGAGGGACGTCGCGCAGGCAGCACGGCTCGCCCTCATCGGGGACGTGACAGGCCACGAGGCCTTTCTCGTGGCCGCAGCCGACACCTGCATGACCACACCGAGCGTATCGTTGCTCGAGGCCGTGTATCCGAACGTCGCGCTGAGCCGACCCATTGCGGGTCACGAAACCCTCCTGGCAATCGACAAGGCGAGGGCCGTGCTCGGATACGAACCGGGCCATTCCTGGCGAGACCACGTCGCTGCGCCGTGAGCGGACAGTCCGGGCTCAGGGCGGTGGTGTTGGGAGGTGTGGCATGGAACACGATGATCTACCTCGATCAGTTCCCCCAAGCCTCACCTCACACCGTCTTCCCTATCCGGACGCATCAGACCGTGGGCTCATCCGGAGCCGGGAAGGCGCTGAACCTCGCAGGGCTCGGCGTCGACGTCACGCTGTGGGCGCTCATGGGCGATGACGAGAACGGTCAACGAATCATGGATGTCATGGACGAGGCGGGAGTCACCCTGATCACACAGCTCGACCCGGCAGGAACCGCACGTCACGTCAACCTCATGGACCGCTCCGGCGAGCGCATCTCGATCTTCGAGAACCCGGGATCCTTGAGCTGTGTCGTCGATCCGACACCCGTGGACGCGGTTGTGGAAGGTGCGGACATCGTGTCCGTGACGATCCTCAATCACTGTCGGGCGTTCCTCCCGAGAATCGACCAGCTCGGGTGCGAGGCCTGGGTGGACATACACGACTACGACGGTGTGAACGAGTACCACGCCGATTTCATCGAGGCGGCCGACTACCTGTTCCTCAGCTCCGTGCGGCTGGAGAGCTGGAGGTCATTCGCCGAGAGCCGCATCGAGGCGGGGTCGCGTGCGGTCGTGGTCACGCATGGCGCAAACGGTGCCTCCGGTATTTCGCCGGATCAAGGATGGTGCGACGTCCCAGCCTCGCCCGTCGACCACTTCATCGATACGAATGGGGCGGGGGACGCGTTCTTCGCGGGGTTCGCCGTCGCGTGGCTCGGACGGGAAGGCCTCGATGCCGCGATGCGTGCAGGGGCGGACAACGCAGCTCGGGCGATCGCATCTCCGGACCTCGCGCCCAGACCGCAAGAACGGCACGGTCCCCGCAGATAGATCCGAAACGGCCCGTGGCTGCGAATACATGACATGGCATCGATCGACCTCCGCTCGTCATCCGTCCTCGTGCTCGGTGGATCCGGAGCGCTCGGGAGCCGCATCGCCACGCGCCTGGCTGTCGAGGGCGCGCTCATCACGGTCGCCGGCAGATCTCACGAGCGTCTCGATGCTGTTGCACGAGGGATTCCGGGTGCGGCGACGTCCGTCTTCGACCTCTCCGACCCGCACGATGCGCACATCCCGGTGGATGCAGCGATCGCCGCGCACGGCCGACTCGACGGGATCGTGAACGCCGCTGGCGTTGTCGCGTTCGGGCTTCTCGCCGACACCGATCCCGAGGTGATCGACGAGGTCATCGCCGTGGACCTGACGGGCCCCCTGCACGTCTACCGGTACGCGATCCCGCGCATGGATGG
>JAWOGV010000399.1:0-7328 GCA_046496605.1 Acidimicrobiia bacterium
TGAGTTCGTCGTCGTCGTCGGCCTCTCCGGGGCGGGTAAGTCCACGCTCCTGCGATCCATCAACGGGCTCGTACCCGTCAGCGGATCGGTGACGGTCGGCGGTCGCGAAGTGGTGGGCGCCTCCCAATCGGAGATCCGCGCCATCCGCTCCGACGTCGGGATGATCTTCCAGACATTCAACCTGGTGAACCGGTCCAGGGTCCTCAACAACGTGCTGATGGGAAGGCTCTCGATGGTGCCTCGGTGGCGGTCGATGTTCGGCCTGTGGCCGGCGGAGGACACCGAGATCGCCATGCAATCGCTCGAGCGGGTCGGCATCGTCGAGAAGGCGTACGTGCGGGCGTCGGATCTCTCGGGAGGCCAGCAACAGCGTGTCGGTATCGCCCGTGCACTGGCACAGGATCCCAAGATCCTGCTCGCCGATGAGCCTGTCGCCTCCCTCGATCCTGTGACGTCCCACGTCGTGATGCGCGATCTCCAGAGGATCAACAGGGACCTCGGCATCACGACGATCATCAACCTCCACTTCCTCGACCTCGCTCGCCAATACGGACAGCGACTCATCGGACTGCGCGACGGCCAGGTTGCCTTTGACGGCAACATCGCGGACGTCGACGATGCGGTGTTCAGGGGCATCTACGGTCGGGCGATCACACCGGACGACATCAAGAAGGAGGCGCGGACCATCGCGGCGGTCGATCTCGAGCCGATCGACGACATCGACGACCTCGAAATGGACGCCAGGACGTGACCACGTTCGCCGAGCCGGGGATCCAGGTTCGGCCGCCGGAGCCCGTAACGGCGCGGGTTGTCATCCTCCCCCTCTCCGTGTTCACGGCCGCGGTCGCAGCGGCCGGGTTCCTCGGCGAGATCGGCCCCTTGTGGGGGCTCGCGATCGCGGCAGCCACATTCGGGCTCTTCGCGTGGACCGGGCTGACGCGGTCCCCCGTCGACGCGATCGTCCTGGCGGTCGCCGGGGTTGCAGGGTTCAGCACCTTCAACCTCGTCATCGCGGCCCGAAGTCCCGACATATCGAACAGGGTCGCCCTCGGCGCCTGCCTCGGTGTCGCCGTGTTCGGCCTCGCCGCGGGATGGGTGACCCACCGCAACTCCCCCGGACTGAGGACGACTTCGATCCTGATCTCCGGTGCGACGTGGGGAGGTGGTGCATACCTGGCTCTCCTGACCGCTGCCGCCCTCGGGGTCCTTCCGAGGATCCAGGCAGGCTCGATCCAACAGCTCACGTTCGGAGTGTTCATCGCAGTGGGCGTGTCGTCCGGCGTGCTCGGTGCATTCACCAATGTGTCGTTCTGGCTGAACAGGGCGTCGCCCATCGCCGTTGGTGCGTCCGCCCTCATCACCGTCCTCGCGTGGAACGAGATCGGGTTCTCGCTGGCAGAGATCTGGACCCAGATGCTCAACATCGGCTCGTTCATCGGGCAGTTCTGGCCGCCCGAGTTCGTGTGGCCGAAGAGCCCTGGCCAGCCGCCGACATTCAACATGGGCGGCGCCATGCTCGAGACGTTCCAGATCGCGATCGTGGGGGCAACGGTCGGGTGTGCGATCGCCGCGCCGCTGTCGTTCCTCGCATCACGGGCCACGGCTCCGAGCGCGCGGATCTACTGGCTGTCGAAGGGCTTCCTCAACGTCATCCGCACGATCCCCGATCTCTTCTGGGCCGTCTTCTTCGCGACGGCGGTCGGTTTCGGGCGGCCATTCGCAGGTGCACTGGCGATGACGATGTTCTCGCTCGCAATCATGGCCAAGCTCCTGTCCGAGACCGTCGATGCCATCGATCCGGGACCGCTCGAGGCTGCCCGTGCGGCAGGAGCGACCCACGGGCAGGTCATACGAGCAGCCGCCCTTCCCCAGGTCCTTCCGAATTTCGTGGCGTACGGCCTCTACGTGTTCGAACTCAACATCCGGGCGTCTGTGGTCATCGGGTTCGTCGGCGCAGGGGGCATCGGCCGCCTCCTCGATGAACGCCGCCAGTTCTTCCAGTGGGATCAGGTCATGGCGATCGTGCTGGTCATCTTCGCTTCTGTCCTCGTCATCGAGGCCTTCTCGATCTATGTCAGGCGGAGGATCGTATGACCGCCCCCGACCTCGCAGCCGACGCTCCGTCGATACCGAGTCGACCGGTCGAGCCCACATGGCCGAAAGTCGTCAAGTGGGCGATCACGCTCGGCATCCTGATCCCGTTCGTCTGGGCCGTGGCCGGCCTCCAGGTCTCGGTGGATCGAATCTGGCTTGCACCCGGCCAGGTCTGGACGCTCGTCTCCGGGATGTTCCCACCGGACTTCTCGGACATGGGACGACTGATGTCGAAGCTCCTCGAGTCGATCTATGTCGCGTGGATCGGCACGATGATCGGCGCGATCTTCTCGTTCCCTGCGGCGTTCATGGCGGCCACCAACTTCTCCCCCCGTTGGCTCGTCGCTCCGACGCGCGCGATCCTGTCGGGGATCAGGGCATTCCCCGAGCTGATCCTCGCCGTCATCTTCATCGTGCCGTTCGGGCTCGGGCCCTTCACGGGAGCGATGGCCATCGGCCTCCACTCGATCGGAACCCTCGGGAAGCTCTCCTCGGAAGTGATCGAAGGCGTCGACGATGGGCCCGTCGAGGCCATCCAGTCATCCGGAGGCACGCGCCTGATGCAGATGCGCTTCGGGATCGTGCCCCAGGCCATGCCGAACATCATCGCGTACTGGCTCTATCGCTTCGAGATCAACGTCCGCGCATCAGCCGTCCTCGGACTCGTCGGCGCCGGCGGCATCGGCGGCGAGATCGTCGCCAGGCTCCGCTTCCGTGGGGACTGGCCGAAGGCCGGCGCTGCGCTGATCCTCACGATGGTCGCCGTTCTGCTGATCGATGCGGCATCCGCCGCGATCCGCAGGCGGATCATCACGGGGCAGCCGTCGAATGCGCCGATCAGCAAGTGGATGATGGCCGTGACCGGCAGCCATCGGGACCCGCGCTTGTCGGTCGAGGGCTCATGAACCTGTTCGTTCTCCGGACGACGGCGGTCGCTGACGAACGCGAGGAAGCGACCCTCGCACCCGGTGCGCGACGGTCGTCGCACACGGCGGGTCGCGCAATCGCCGAGGACCCCGATCCGTGGCGTACCGCCTTCGAGCGTGACCACGACCGAATCCTCCACTCGAAGGCGTTCAGACGGCTCAAGCACAAGACGCAGGTGTTCATGAACCCCGAAGGGGACCACTTCGTCACCCGGATGACCCACACCCTCCAGGTGACCCAGATCGGCGGAGCCATCGCACGGGCGCTGTCGCTCAACGTTGCCCTCGCCGAGGCGGTCTGCCTCGGCCACGACGTGGGCCATTCACCTTTCGGCCACACCGGTGAGGAGGCCCTGTCCGAGTTCATCGAAGGAGGATGGCGGCACTCGGAGCAGTCCGTCCGCATCTTCGAGGTCCTCGAGCCGCTCAACCTCACCGCCGAGGTCCTCGACGGCATCCGAACGCATCCGTGGAGGGTCGCGGAGCGGGCCATGACCCATGAAGGGGATGTCGTCAGGTTCGCCGACCGCATCGCCTACCTCGCCCACGATGCCGAGGACGCGATCAGGGCGGGGATCCTCACGGCCGAGTCCTTCGGCCCAGCGGTCATCCGCGCGTTCGGTGAGCCCGGCCGGGAATGGGTGTCGACGATGGTCCAGGCCGTCATCGACGAGTCGTATCGCCAGAACCGGATCGCGATGGAGTCCTCGTTGCTCGAGACGATGCACGACCTCCGGTCGTTCATGTTCGAGCGCGTCTACCTCCGACCCGAGGCCGAATCCCAGCGGAAACGAGCGCGTGCCGTCGTGCATGAGCTCGTCGTTCACTACCTCGAGAACCCGGACGCAGTGCCCGAGACATACCGACACGATGAGGCCGACGATCTCACGAGGGTGATCGACTACGTCGCAGGGATGACGGACCGGTTCGCGCTGCGGGCCCACGACGAGGTGTTCAGGCCACGCCTCTTCTGATGCTGGAGCAGGATCGAGGATCGGTTCCTCGTGCCCTCAGACGGTGTCATCTCCCGACCACAACGGCTCGTCGACCCTCCATGGAGGTTCCCTGCCCCAACGCTCGGAATAGGCGACAGTGTGCGCGGGAGGGCGCTCGGCCCTGCCCCAGCGGCCGATCGGGTACCCGCAGGTCACGGCCGCCGCGTTCGTCCATCCCTTGTCGGTCGGCACATCCAGGAGCTGTGCGACCTCGTCATGCCGGAAGATTCCGAGAACCGTGGTCAGCGTGGTGCCCACACCGTGACCGCGCGCCGCGAGCATCATGTTCCACACGGCGGGATAGATCGACGCACCGGTCGGATCGTTCCGGTGGTACGGGAGGACGACGAGTGGGATCTGTGCGAAGTTGTCCGCAAGCCACTGTGCCGACGACATGACCCGGGTGGTCGCATCATCGCCTCGGGCCGCTGCAGCCTCCGCGCGACCGGCGTAGAGGGTCGCGTTCAGCTCCGCCCAGGCCATCGAATAGAGCTCCCCGAGCGCGGCGATCGTGTCACGGTCGGACACCGTCAGCCATCGCCAGTTCTGGGAGTTGCCACCGGACGGAGAACGGATCGCGGCGTCGATCATCGCAGCGACGACGTCATCCGGGACAGGATCAGACGTCACGCGACGCATCGCCCTCGTCGTGTACAGCGCTTCCGTGAGGTCCATCGGGCAACGGTAGTTGAAGGAGGTCGGCCGTGCTCAGCCGACGATGGCCGCCACGGCCCCGACCACGAGGAGGTTGCCGGCGGTCCATGCCACGCATCCGATGGCGTACCGCCTGAACCACGTGGTCCACGTCGGCGAGCTCCTCGCGATCGCTACACCCACCATGTACCAGATCGGAAGCGAGGTGAGGATGCCGAAGACGAGGACCGTGAACCTGGTCACATCGATGAACTCGAACGACAGGATCCAAGCGGTCGGCGCGGCGATCAGGAACATCAGGGTTGCGGCGAGGGTCGCCGCGAACTCACCCATGTCACCGCCCCTGCGGAATCCGACGCCCAACGCCACCACGACGAGCATCCCCGGATAGCCGATAGCGAAGAGGCCTCCGAGCACGGGCGAGACTCGCTGTCCCCTCGTCTTGAAGGACAATCCTGATCTCACCGACCCGAGCGTACTCCGATTGGCACCTCCCGCCTCGGTGTCCCTCCCGGTTTCCTCCTAGGATCGCTCGCAGGAGGGTGTATGACCGAGCAGTTCGACGCAAGTGCCGTGAAGATCATCGAGATCATGGGAGTATCGACCGAGGGCTTCGAGGACGCGATCGGCCACGCCGTCGCAAAGGCTGCCGAGTCCATCAACGGCATCACCAGTATCGAGGTCGTACGTCAGGGCGCGACGATCCGTGACGGATCGGTGGCGCGGTACGAAGTCACGGTGAAGCTCTCCTTCACCGTCCGTTGACGACGGCGGCCATGCGTTCTGCCGTGGTGCGGAGGGTCGCCGGGTGCTACACAACCCCCGCCACTAGCCTCCCCGGTACCCCATGATCCATAGACGTCTTCCCCGTGTTCTCCTCCCGATCGTGCTGCTCGCACTCCTCGCCCTCGCGCCGATCCCTGCAAGCGCCCAGAGCAAGGGAGCGGTCGACCGGGCAAAGGCGGAGGAGGAGAAGACCTACGCCGAACTCGCAGCCGCTGACGCGGAGCTCGACGAGGGCCTCGAGGAGCTCGAGGTCATCCAGGGAAAGCTCTACAACCTCCAGTGGAGGATCAACAGGCTCCATGAGGCGATCACGGAGTACGGGGACAACGTCACCGCCCTCCAGGAGCGCGCACGGCTCATCGTCATCGAGGCGTACACCGCAGGCGGCCGCAACATGGTCACATCCGCCTTCACCGCGAACTCGATCCAGGAGCTGATCACCTCCCAGGCGCTCTTCGACGCAGCGACGACCAGGGACCTGAGTCAGCTCGATCAGCTTGCAGCCGTCAGCCGCCAGATGGACAGGCTCACCGACGAGCTCGTCGACAAGGAGGCCGAGGTCCAGGTCCTCGAGGCGCAGCAGGCCGTGGTGGTCGACAAGCTGATCACGGATCAGGCGAGGGCAGAGGAACTGCACGCAGCAGCGAAACGCAAGTATGCCGATGCGTATGCCAAGTACAAGGCAGAGCAGGCGAGACAGGCCGCCATCCGGGCCGCCAGGGCGTCAGGTCCTGCAGCCGGCGTGGCTCTCGCAACCCGCAATTCCGCCTGCCCGTTCCCCGGCTCGCACTTCATCGACTCGTGGGGGTACCCGCGTTCGGGGGGACGCACCCACAAGGGCACCGACATGCTGGGTTCCCATGGCGCACCGCTGTACGCGATGCAGTCGGGATCCATTCGGCTGAACTCCCATAGCCTCGGCGGCATCCAGGCGTACATCTACGGGGACGATGGCATCACGTACTACTACGCGCACCTGTCGGGCTACGCACCAGGTGTGCGCAGCGGCCAGCGGGTGGATCGTGGCCAGCACGTCGGTTACAACGGGAACACGGGGAATTCCTCGACACCGCATCTCCACCTCGGCCTGATCGTCGGAGGTACCTACGTGAACCCGTACCCGTCGGTTCGAGCCGCCTGCTAGGCGCCCTCGTCGACCACCTCGACGTCGATCTCTTCTGCCGCGAGGTCATCGATCACGCCGTCACCCGTCGTGTCGAGACCGTAGATCCGAACACCAGCGGTCTCGACGTCGCGAAACTCCCCCGATCCGTCGGGATCGATCCCCGACGCGGTGATGACCTCTGTGCGCGTGACCTCTGGCATGCCGTCACCGTCGATGTCGTGCGCGACCGTGCGGACCTCCGTGACCTCGATCGAATCGGTGAGGCCGTCGCCATCGAGGTCCATCTCGATCTCGGACGTCTCCACCGTCGAGATGACGTCCGGCACGCCGTCCCCGTCGGCGTCGATTGCGGTCTCGACGGTCGTCGTGGTCTCGAAGAGGTCCGCGATGCCGTCGCCGTCGAGGTCGAACTCCCGCGTCTCTGTTCGCGTGCGACGGATCCCGTCGACACCGCCGTCACCATCGATGTCGATGATCCGGCTCTCCGAATGGACCCTGCGGATGCTGCCGTCCGGGTCGGTGGAGACGATCTCGGACGTCGTGTCCTCGGTCTCGTCGCTTCGCTCTGTGGTCATGTCCATCTCCCGGGGTCACGCACATCGTAGTTCCATCGGCGAGGCTCGGCCCGCCCGTGCATCGGCATCTCAGCCCGCGTTGGCACGCTCGGCGACTCTGATCGACTCGCGACCCGACAGCCTGCGGAGGAACTCGACACTCAACGCCATCACGACCGAGAGCACGGTGAGC
>JAWOGV010000026.1:0-2947 GCA_046496605.1 Acidimicrobiia bacterium
GAGCGGGAGCAGGATGTTGTCCTCGGCATTCAGGGTCGGCACGAGGTTGAACGCCTGGAACACGAATCCGACCTGTTCCCTGCGAAGGATGGTCAGATCCTTGTCGGATAGCGATCCGAGTTCGGTGTCACCGAGGTGCACCGTGCCAGAATCGAGCGAGTCGAGGCCTGCCAGGCAGTGGAGGAGGGTCGACTTGCCGGAACCGGACGGTCCCATGATGGCCGTGAACCTCGCCGCTGCGAACTCGGCGGTGACTCCTCGGAGGGCGATGACGGTGGCGTCGCCCTTCCCGTAGGTCTTGACGGCGTCAGCGACGCGGACCGCGATGGCTGTCATGGCTCCCCTCCAGTGGTCGAGCTGATCCTAGGTGATCCCGGTCCCGTGCAGATCGGCCGCGACGGGATGAACCCCCGACGGGTGCGGGGGTTCATCACTCGCTCGTGGCGTAGGCGAGGTGGCCCGAATCGAGGGTCAGGCCGCTCGCCTGGTGTCGTCGGTCCGGTGACCGGTGACCACGAGCAGCTGTCGGCGCATCGCCACGGAGGTGTCGGGGGACACTCGGGCGCCCAACTTCATCATGGTCCTGGCAAGGGACCTTCGCGTCGCGGTCCTGGGACTCTTCGTCGCATGTGCTGCCCGCAGATCCGAGGACAGTGCGGCGAGGTAGGCATTCAGGTAGAGATCGTTCTGGTGGTAGGCGTGGGGAGTCATGAGGTCGTCTCCTCCTTGTCGGTGGTGGCATTGATGTAGCAATCGAGCATTGCGGCTGCGTCGCCGAATGTGTCGGAGCGGAGCGAATAGCGCTTGTCCTCCCCGACCTGGACCCGAACGAGGCCCGCGGCCCGCAACAGCATGAGATGGTGGTGGAGGGTCGACTTCGCGATGTCGACGGTTTCGGCGAGCTCGCCGAGGGATGCGTCCCCCTGGGCAAGGGTGCGAAGAACCCGCAGTCGGCGTTCGTCGCCGAGCGCTCGGTGGAGCTTCACGAGCCACTGGGGCGGTGCGTCGCCATCAGCCTCGAGGTGCTCGTCCGCGACGGGGTAGCCGAGGACGAAGAAGTCCGAGCGGGCGGCAACGACAACCCAGGGCCGGGCGACCATGGTCGGCATCAGGACGATCGGGCGGCGAGCATGTTCGTCACTGAAGTTGACGCCGGACGTCGCAACCTCGAGGAGCCTCTCGGGGGAAACCCTGCGCTGCATCGATCGCTTCGATCGGAAGTCTGCCTCCAGGTACGGTCGGAACTCCTCCTCGATCTTCGAGAATGCCTCATCCTGCACCCTGCGCAGTACGCCCACGATCAGCTCCCTGGTGTCGACCGGGTCGAGGCCGAGGAGATACTGGAGTGAACCACGCCACTTCTTCATCTCCGGCGTCGAGAGCCCCTCGACGCCGAGAAGGACCTCGATGGCTTCGGCGTTGCCCTCGGCAGCATCGGCCATGAGTTCCCGGTGGGATTCGTCGAAGACGTCGTACACCGTGATGAGGCGGTATCGGAGGTCAGCAGGATCAATCTCCGCGAGGAACTCGATGAACTCCGCGATCGTGGCTCCCTCGCCGGCCTCGGGGAGCACGGGTATCAATGCGATCCATGCGTCCCCGTTCCCGATGAGGCCGAGATCCTCCCGCGTGGAGGGCGTGAGGGAAGCCTCGAGGTCCGTGAACCACTGGTCACCGAGCTCGTTGTCCTCGAGGGCATGGTCCCCCTTGGATCCGATGATCCAGAGGGCACACAGGAGGTCGATCGCCGAGGAGTAGGTGACCCGGAGGTTGAGGGGAGTCTTCGTCGTGGAGGTGAAGTCTGCGAGTTTCATGTGATCGTCTCGAATGTCTTGTCTGAGCTCGAATGTGTGGATATGTGTCTAACGATTCGAAGATTATCGAATGTAAGGATCCCTGTCAAGAGAAATTTCGAACCTTTCGATGAATGTCGAACGGGTCAGCCGTTCGTCGGGAGCGGCGTGGGAACCGGGCTCGCGTCCTCGGTCTCCTCGATCCACCGCACAATCGTCGAGACGGTCCTCCCGATGCGGGCCGACGCCTCGGCTGAGAGGTCTTGAGCTGAAGGCGGGCTCTGCGGCCCGACGAGCTGGACGTGGACGACGTCATCGCTGACGGTCAGGTCCGCGACCCTCAGGGTCGTGTCCTCGCCGAGCCACTCGGTGACGGCCCCAGAGGCCCGCCGGAGGTCAGCCGATTGCTGGATGACGTTGCGAGCCGTGAACGCGAGCGGTATCGAGATGATCAGGACCGCGAAGGCGACGGTGGCGAACGCGACACGCACCCGATTGCGGCTGTGGTAGAGGTGCCCCCACGATCCGTAGCCGACGAGGACGAACACGATGCCTGCCATCAGCACGATCGAGAACAGGTTCGTGAGGAAGAGCAGGAGGGCCCCGGCGGCCTGGCCGAGGTCCTGGGCGTGGAGGGTCACCCCGATGACGGCCAGCGGCGGCACGAGGGCGATTGCCACGGCGACGCCCGGCAGGGCATCCGTCGATTCGGCGCGTGAGACCCCGTACGCGCCGGCTGCACCTGCGGCGAGTGCGATGGCGAGATCGAGCAGGGACGGCGCAGTGCGGGTGATCACCTGGCTGTTCTGCACAACGGTCTGGATGTCCGGAATCGCCGCCGACAACATCCACGCGAGGGCGACGGATCCCACCGATCCGAAGAGGACGATCGTCGCCGAGAACAGCGCCGATCGCGTTCGCCCGTTGATGAGGCCTGCCGCGACACCGAGGATGGGGGTCATGAGCGGCGCGACGAGCATTGCGCCGATCACGACGGCCGTCGAGTCGGTTCCGATGCCGAAGGTGGCGATGGCCGTTGCGAGCCCCATGAGGATCGAGAAGCGCCAGAGCCGGTCCTTCGTCGAACCGATGTGGAGGAACACGCGCTCTTCGACCTGCGCGGCATCGACTGCGGTCATCTCGCGGCTGGCGAG
>JAWOGV010000085.1:0-6875 GCA_046496605.1 Acidimicrobiia bacterium
CCGTCGGCCAGTTCACCGGCGGGGCGGGCGATGGCGGAGGCGGCGACGGCGACGGTTGACGCCCCGGTCGGCGCCCTCATCGGGGCCAGCTGATCGCGGGCTCCGGTACGTCCGCTTACCGGGACCCGTCCCTACACTCGCCTCGCATCGTCACCGCCACCGGATACCATGAAACCGCCGCGCAGAGCCATTTTCCTCATCATGCCCCTGGCGATCCTCCTGATTCCCCTGGCCGTGTACGGGATCGACCGCATGTCGTCGCGCGACGAGATCGCGCGTAACGTGACGGTCGCAGGAGTCGCAGTGGGTGGGTTGAATGAATCCGACGCCACGCTCGCGGTCCGGGCACATGAACAGGCCCTTCGGGAGAGCACCGGAGTCTTCATCGTCAACGGCGTCTCGTTCAAGCTCTCACCCGTCGCTGTCGGCGTCACGGCCGACACCAGCGCGGCCGTCGAGTCCGCCATGCGAACGAGGCGGGACGGGAATCCACTCGAGAACTTCGCCTCGTGGGTCGCGTCGTTCAGCAAGGTCGAGGACGTTGCCCTGGATGTCACGATGAGCGAGACCGCCATCGACGAGCAGCTCGACGCGTGGGAGGCAGAGGCGATTCCGAATGCCGCATACGAAGGAGCGGTATTCGTGGCAGACGAGGCCGTCATGGCCGAATACCCGCGCACAGGCGAGGCGATCGACCGCGCAATGGCGCACGAGGCGATTCGGGCGGAGATGAGCACCCTCGAGAAGTCGGGCGTCCCCCTCGCCGTCATCACGGCCGAGCCGGTCCTGACCGCGGAGGACATCGAGGCGGCCGTCGCCGAGATGGAGGCCATGATCGATGGCGAGGTGACCCTGCGATCCAACGAGGTCGGATTCCGAACCTCGTTCTCCGCGAGTCAGCTTGCATCGGCAGCCAGAGCCGACATCAACGCAGCGGGTGATGCCCTCGTGGTCTCATTCGACGAACAGCGCATCCTCGAGATCCTCGAACCTCGCAAGGGGGAGTACGAGATCCAGCCGATCGATGCCGCCTTCGACATCGACGTCCAAACGGACAGGATCCGGGTGATACCGGGACGCAGCGGCACCCTGCTCGACGTCCCCGCACTCCTGATCGAGCTCAAGCGGGCGGCTCTCGGCGACGGAACGGGGGTGTTCCCCCTCGTGGTGGGCGCGGAACCTGCGTTCACGACCGAGGAGGCCGAGACGTACACGTCCCTCCAGAAACTCTCGGAGTTCACCACGACCCATCCCGCCAGGGAGGACAGGGTCACGAACATTCAGCAGATCGCCCGCGACGTCGACGGAGCCATCATCCAGCCAGGCGACGAGTGGTCCGTCAACGACCGGGTTGGGCAACGTACCGAGGCGAAGGGATACGTCGCCGCGCCGGCGATCATCAACGGCGAGCCGTACTGCTGCGACCATCCCGCGAACATCGGGGGCGGGGTCAGCCAGTTCGGCACCACGATCTTCAACGCGATCTTCTACGCCTGTCTCGAGGATGTCGAGCATCGTCCGCACTCCCTGTCCTTCGCTCGGTACCCCAAGGGCCTCGAGGCAACACTCGGGTTCCCTCACCCCGATGTGCGATTCCGCAACAACACGGACGCTCCGGTGATCATCAAGACGGCGTACACGGACACGAGCATCACGGTGAAGATGTACGGGGACAACGGTGGAAAGAAGTGCGCGGCACAGACGTCCGAACCCGAACAGATCCTCGCGTTCGAGGAGGAACTCGTCGCGGACACCGAAGGCGTCGTCGAACCCGGCGCACGCGTGAAGGAGCGGGACGGCATCGACGGTTTCCTCGTCCGCGTCGACAGGATCGTCACACATCCCGACGGCAGGGAGGAGATCGACCTCAAACTCGTGTGGCGCTACTCGACGCTGACCGAACGGTACATCGTCCACCCGTGCGAGGTCACCGGGGAGCCGGTCAATTGCCCCGTCAAGCTCCCGTCACTCGCGAACGCGACGTGGGAGGCGGCACTGGCGACACTCCAGGACCTCGGGTTGCTCGCCGCACGAGTGTCAACCCCCGTCGAGAATCCCGACCGCGATGGCATCGTGGTCGACCAGAATCCTCCTGCCGGTGAGTGGGTGGCACCCGGATCGACCATCACGCTCACCGTCGGTGAGTTCAGCGGGGATGCGGGCGGGGACGACGGCTGACGCCTGACAGGTGACGCGTGCCCGGCTCAGGTCATCACGCAACGGGGTAGAAGAGAAGGAACTCCTCGATCACCGTGGATGTCGAAGCGACTGCCTCGTCCGTCCATCCGCCGCCTCTCACTGCGATCACGACGTTCTGGGCGACGAACACCCTGGTGAGCGATCCGTCCGACTCGAACAGGTCCACGGCGAGCCTCGCTGGGAACGAGGAGCCCGACCTGGCATCCTCGAGGGTTGCGAAGCTCTCACCGTCGGTCCCCGTCAGTGAACGGTCCGTGGCGATGACGACCGAGTCGTCGATGATGCGCGCTTCGTTGACCTTGATCCGTTGCCCCACGTTTCCTCCTGTGGCGTCGACCATCCTAGGTCCGCGCCGGAACACGGCGTCCATCAGACCGGGTGGAGAACGTCCCCCGAACCGATCACGTGCAGCTTCATCAGGTTCGTCGAGGACTGCTGGTTGGGCGGTACGCCGGCGACCATGATGACACCCTCACCACGCTCGACGAGGCGGTCCTCGAGGAGGCGCTTCTCCGCAGCGGCGATCATGTCGTCGGTGGAGTGGACCCGATCGAGCAACATCGGCCGTATGCCGCCGTATGCCGCCATTCGCCGATACGTCTCGACGATCGGGGTGAAGGCGAACACATCGGCCTTCGGTCGATACTTCGAGAGCAACCGCGCCGTCGTGCCGGACTCGGTGAACGCAACAATCGTCGACAGACCAAGTCGATCGGCCGTGTCGACGCTCGCCTCGGCCGTGGCAGACGCGAAGACCGCGCCTTCGCTGAGGTTCGAGATGTGCGCGGCGCGACCCCAGTCGGGCGCGATCTCCGCCTCGGAGCAGATCACGTCCATGGCGCGCACGGCCCTGTCGGGATAGCTGCCGATCGCAGTCTCCGCCGAGAGCATCACGGCGTCCGTTCCGTCGAGCACCGACCGGTACACGTCCGTCACCTCTGCACGGGTGGGCCGGGGCGCCGAGATCATCGACTCGAGCATCTCCGTCGCCGTGATGGAGATCTTCCCCGCCGCATTCGTCTTTGCCAGGATCTCGGTCTGGGCGCGTGGAACCGACTCCAGGTTCAGCTCGACACCGAGATCTCCCCGTGCGACCATCGCCCCCGAGGCCTCGGTGAGAATGTCATCGAGATGGAGGTAACCGACCGCGGTCTCGATCTTGGCAATGATCGGGAGATCGCCTGCGACGTCGCGGACCGACCTGATGTCGCGTCCTGAGCTCACGAAGGATGCCGCGAGGAGGTCGAAGCCGAGGCTCTGACCGAAGGCGAGATCATCCTCGTCCTTCGTCGTCACGACCGGAACGGTGGTTCGCGCACCGGGAAACGCTGCGCCCTTGTGATCCTTGAGGATGCCGCCTTCGGTGACGAGGGCGACGACCCCTTCATCGGAGACCCTGGTCGCCTGCAACTCGATCAGCCCGTCCGCCAGCAGGATCTTGCCGCCGACCTCCATCGACACGTTCTCGAGGTAGGCGATGTGGACACGTGACTCATTGCCCAGCCCCGATCCCGGAAGGAGCGTCACCGTCGAGCCGCGAACAAGTTCCACCTGACCATCGGGGAACTCGCCGACCCGGATCTTGGGGCCTTGGATGTCCTGCATGACTGCGACAGGCACATCGAGCGAGTCTGCGATGTCGCGAACGAGACGGAACCTCCTCGCATGGTCCTCATGCGAGCCATGGCTGAAATTGAAGCGGGCGACATTCATCCCGCGCTCGATGAGCAGGCGGATCACCTCGGCGCTGTCCGAGGCGGGCCCCAGCGTGGCGATGATCTTCGTCTTGCGTTTCATCGGGTCGAACCTTAGGTGCCGGAGGGGACGAGTCCCGCGATGGGCAAGCCAACGCGCTACCCGGCTACGATTTCGGTACGGTACCGCCTGATCTCAGGCGTCCACCACACTGGAGGAGCGACCAATGACCAAGACATGGAGACTGCTCGTCGTTGCACTGGCCGTCATGCTCGTTGCATCGGCATGCGGGAGCGACGAGACCGCCGATCTCGAGGGACGAACGGTACGGGTGGGTGTCGAGAACGCCTACCTGCCGTTCAACTTCATCGACGATGAGGGCAACGGCGTCGGGTTCGACTACGACATATGGCGTGAGATCTGCGAACGGCTCGACTGCACCGCCGAGTTCGTGGAGGCGGGTTGGCCCGCCGTGATCGAGGAGACGGGACGCGGCGTGTACGACGTGGCGGCTGACGGCATCTCGATCACCGACGAGCGCAAGGAAGTCGTGGACTTCTCCGACGAGTACATGACGACGATCCAGAAGCTGATGATCCGCACGGGCGAGGACCGCTTCTCGAATCTCGCCGAGTTCCAGGCGGGTGACTTCCGGCTCGGAACCCAGGTTGGGACGACGAACTACGAGCTCGGTGTCACGCTCGTCGACGAGTCACGCGTGGATGCCTACGACCAGTTCGGGCTCGCGGTGCAGGCGTTGATCGCGGGCGACGTGGATGCCGTCATCATCGACGACATCGCCGGGCAGGGGTACCTGGGGGTCAGCGCAGAACAGACGGCGCTGCTCCCCGACGACCTTCAATCGGATCCACTCGGGTTCATCTACCCGAAGGGCTCCGACCTCGTCGATCCGGTCAACGCTGTGATCGCCGACATGAGGGACGACGGGACGCTCACTGCGCTGATCACGAAGTGGTTCGTCGAGTACGAGGGCTGACCCTCGACACCAGTGGCAGGGGCCGGTTCATCCGGCCCCTGCTTCGCGTCCGGCTACATTGCCACGAAGCGACGTGTGAGGAACGATGACGACATTGAATCCGGACCTTGGGACCGATCCGACACCTCCGGGAGCCAAGGCCTCGTACGAATGGTCCGGGTTTCCATGGTGGTTCGTCGGCATCGTGATCGTCATCGCGTTCCCGTTCTACAAGATCATCACCGACCCGACCTGGGAACAAGGATTCCTGTTCATCCGAGACGGGCTGACGCTGACGATCACGGTGACACTCGGCGGTTTCGTCATCGCGATGGCGGTCGGACTGCTCGTGGCCCTCGCACGGATGTCTCGACACGCCGTGCTCAAGAACGCGGCGATCTTCTACATCGAGCTGATCAGGGGGATCCCCGTCCTCGTCACGATCTTCATCGTCGCATTCGTCGTGTGGGACGGAATCACGTCATTGCTCGGAATGTCCCCACAGAGCTTCTTCGCATCGAACACGGTTGCCGCGACCGTCGCTCTGGGTCTCATCTACGGTGCCTTCATCGCCGAAGTCTTCCGGGCGGGAATCCAGTCGGTCAACGTCGGCCAGCGAGAGGCCGGGATGTCGATGGGCCTGCACAAAGGTCAGGTGTTCAGGCTCATCGTGTGGCCACAAGCCCTCAAGAATGTCTTCCCTGCGCTCGGGAACGATCTGATCGCGCTCCTGAAGGACTCGTCGCTCGTATCGGTGCTCGCCGTGCGTGAGTTGACGCAAATGACGAGGCTCTGGACAGGTCGCACATTCCAGTTCATGATCGGGTTTCTCATCCTCGCAGCCCTGTACCTGATGCTGACCGTGTCGCTCAGCCTTCTGCTGCAGTGGTACGAACGCCGAATGACGGTGCCCCAATGACCCCCGAGTCGGTTCCGCCTGCGCTCGCCGACGTCGTAGAGCGCTTCGACCACGTCTCGATGGCGGTCCGGTCATTCGATGCGGCTGCACCACTGCTCGCCTTGTTGGGTGCCGAGCACTTCGATGGCGGATACGAGGCGGGAACCGACTTCCACTGGATCCAGTACGACCTGCCCGGCGCCGGACGGCTCGAGTTGATCCGCACCGACAGCGCCGACCCCGGTCACTTCATCAATCGTTTCCTCTCCGAGCGGGGCGAGGGCCTCCACCACCTCACGTTCAAGGTCCACGACCTCGTGGGAGCGCGCGAGGTCGCCATCCGGGCGGGGTTCAACGTGGTCGGCTTCAACGACTCCGACCCGGCGTGGAAGGAGCTGTTCATCCACCCGCGCTCTGCATCCGGCGTCCTCATCCAGTTCGCCGAGTTCCCGGAGAAGGGATGAACCGAAGCGACGACGTGACCGTGATGGTCGTGCCGATCCGCGACTTCGCCGGCATGACGAGGCTCTCGGGCACCCTCACGTCACAGGCGCGATCCGCGCTCGCAATGGAACTCGCCGGGCGTGTCGTCCGTGCAGGAATCGACGCGGACCTCGACGTCAGGGTCGTGACCGGGGATCCGACGGTCGAGACCTGGTGCGCGCACATGGGCGTCACCGTGGTCGACGATCCGGGAACGGGCCTCGACGGGGCTGCGAACACGGGCGTGGCGGGTACGGGCGAGAGCGCATGGATCGTCGTCCATGCCGACCTCCCGTTCGTGACAGCGGAGGCACTCAACGAGGTCGCTCACACGGCACGACACCGCCATGTCCTCGTGCCGAGCGCGGACGGCGGCACGAACGTGGTCGGCGGTCGAGGGACGTCTTCCTTCGCGTTCGGACCGGGATCGTTCACACGCCACCTGGCGGCACGTCCCGACGCTGTGATCGCTCCGTCGAAGGCGTTGTCTGTCGACATCGACACGGCGTTCCACCTCGCCGCATACCTCGCGATCGAGCCCGCTTCTACCCTCTCGACATGACGAAGAACACGTACGACCAACTCGGTTCCGTCCATGAGTCTCTGGAAACGCCGCTGCGCGTC
>JAWOGV010000151.1:0-4064 GCA_046496605.1 Acidimicrobiia bacterium
CCTCACCGAGATTCGTGGTTTCGTCGGGCCTATGTACGTGATCTCGATCGGGCTGCTCGTGTTGGTGATGACACCCTTGGGTGACAGCGCTGGAATCGCCCAGCGGTGGATCGACCTCGGCATCGTGCAGTTCCAACCGTCCGAGGTAGCGAAGATCGCTGTCGTGCTGATGCTGGCATCGATCCTCTCGATGGCCACGACACCGCTCTCGTGGCAGACCGTGGCACGCGCACTCGTGATCGTCGGTGTTCCAGCAGCTCTCATCTTCCTCCAGCCAGACCTCGGCACGATGCTGGTGTTCGCGTTCGTGATGCTCGTGATGCTCTTCGCAGGGGGTTCGACGCTCCGGCAGCTGGGCTTCATCGCCCTGGCGACCATCATCGGCACCGTCGGCCTGTTCCAGCTGAACCTGATCAAGGACTATCAGGTCACTCGCCTGACGGCGTTCATCGATCCCGAAGGAGCGTCACTCGACGCCGTGTACAACCAGGTCCAGTCAGAGATCGCCATCGGCTCCGGTGGCCTTCTCGGCAAGGGCCTCTTCGAGGGCTCCCAGACGAACCTGCAGTTCGTGCCCGTCCAGGCGAGTGACTTCATCTTCACCGCCGTTGGGGAACAGTTCGGCT
Source organism: Acidimicrobiia bacterium (assembly GCA_046496605.1). Classification (GTDB taxonomy): domain Bacteria; phylum Actinomycetota; class Acidimicrobiia; order Spongiisociales; family UBA5794; genus SZUA-442. Next base: position 627 of record JAWOGV010000151.1, read on the forward strand.
TCGTCGGGAGCCTGATCGTCCTCGGCCTGTTCGGGCTGCTGTTGTTCCGGCTCCTCCTCACCGCGCTCAATGCCCGCAGCCGCTTCTCGTTCCTCGTCGTCACCGGTATCGCAGCGATGTTCGCATTCCACGTGTTCGTCAACATCGGCATGACCGTCAGGGTGATGCCCGTGACCGGTCTCCCGCTGCCGTTCATGTCGTCGGGAGGAACCTTCTTCGTCATGATGAGCGCTGCCCTCGGCCTCGCGCACTCGGCGTGGATCCGCAGGAACACGACACTCGCGGAGCGGCCCCCCGAGTAATCGCGGGGTGCTCGGCAGGTCAACCACGACCTGGCACCGTGTGGCCGATCGGCACCTACTACGCTGAGCCACCATGCAGAGACGGGCAGATCAGGGCTGGATCGAGGTCATCGCGGGACCGATGTTCTCGGGGAAGAGCGAGGAGCTGATCCGTCGGGTGACGCGATATCACCTCGCCCGGATCCCCACGCAGACCTTCAAACCGGCTCTCGACATCCGATACGCCGTCGGAGAGGTCGTGTCGCACTCCCGCCTCTCGACCGTGGCGCAGCCGGTCGCCGACTCCGCGTCGCTCCTGCGCTCCGTCGAGGATCGCACCGTCGTCGTCGGCATCGACGAGGGGCAGTTCTTCGACGATGGGTTGGTCGAGGTTGCCGAGATGCTCGCCGGTGCCGGGAAGAACATCATCATCGCCGGGCTCGATCTCGACTATCTCGGACGCCCGTTCGAGCCGATGCCCTCTCTCATGCTCCGAGCCGAGTACGTCACCAAGGCCCTTGCCGTGTGCCATCGATGCGGGGGTCCTGGTCTGTTCACCCAGCGCGTCGTCAAGTCCGATGAACTCGTCGTCCTCGGTGCGACGGACGCATACGAGGCACGATGTCGGCGGTGCTACGACCCGACGGAGGCCTCGCAGCAGACGCTCGGGGTCATGGAAGTCGACGACTGACGCCAGCCGAGAGTCACCACCTTGTGGCTGATGCTTGGTAACCTCCCCATGACGCCGCACCACCTCGTGCGGTGCAAGGTTTCCGACCCGGGACGGGGATGCACGACGTCCTTTCGCTCATAGTGCTGCTCGAGATGCAGCAATCCACTCTGCGATGTGTCGCATACCGCAGGATTGCCAGCCATCGCGCAGCGGGAGCCGTGCCCCCGTTCGCCCGTGATTCCCTGGACCTCGCTACCCAAGGCGGTTCCGCGCGGGAGCTCTCGGAGTCGGATCGAACACCGTCGTGCCGTGTACGGCACGCGAAGGAGTTGATCCATGGGACTCTTCAGGAAGAAGACACCCAAAGTCATCCGTGCAGGCACCAAGGACGAGATCCTCGAGGTCCGCACCGTCAAGGGCGAGCAGGTCACGGTCAGGCGCTCCGCCAAAGCTGAACCGCGCCAGAGCGCGTCGACGGCGACGAAGCGCAAGCCGAAGCCCCAGCGCACGCAGGAGTCCCACAAGCCCGGTCGCACGCGCCAGGCCTCCACCCAGCGGCGGCGTCCGAAGCTCGAGATCGTCGAGCCCGCAGAGAGCGCACGCAAGCAGATGCTCGTGCGCCGCAGCCCTCATCAGATCCAGATCGTCGTCCTCGAGGGTCCCGTCCTCGTCGAGCACTACGTCGCCCGATCCGATCGCACCTCGATCGTCGGGAACGTCTACCTCGGCAAGGTCCGCAATGTGCTGCCGGGGATGGAGGCGGCGTTCATCGACTTCGGAGAGGGCAAGAACGGCGTGCTGTATGCGGGCGACGTCAACTACTCAGAATTCGACGTCGCCGGCAAGGGAAGGCGGATCGAGAACGCCCTCAAGGCGGGTGATCCGGTCCTGGTGCAGGTCGTCAAGGACGCAATGGGCCACAAGGGCGCCAGGCTCACGAACCAGATCAGCCTTGCGGGGCGGTACCTCGTCCTCGCGCCGGACGAGAGCGTTCGTGGCATTTCCCGCAGGCTCCCCGACGACGAACGTCGACGCCTCCGGGAGCTCGTCGGCGAGATGCGCCCCGACGGTACGGGCATCATCGTACGGACCGCCGCCGAGGGTGCGACACGGGAGGACATCGCAGGCGACATCGCTCGCCTGAGGGAGACCTGGGAACAAATCGAAGCCGCACGGGCGGATGCGGTCGCCCCTGCGCTCATCTACCAGGAGCCGCCTCTCGTCATCAGGGTCATCCGTGAGCATTTCACCAAGGACTTCAAGCGCCTCCTCATCGATGATCGCGAGATCCATGACCAAGTTCTCGAGTACCTCGCCGGTACGGAGGCGGACCTCGTCGAGAAGGTGACGCTGTACAACGACGAGCTCGCCCTCTTCGAGCGATACCACGTCGAGGATCAGCTCAGGAAGGCGCTCGACCGCAAGGTGTGGTTGCCGTCGGGAGGGCACCTCGTCATCGACAGGACCGAGGCACTCACCGTGATCGATGTCAACACCGGACGCTTCGTCGGGACCACGAACCTCGAGGAGACGGTGCTCCAGAACAACCTGGAGTCGGCTGAGGAGATCGCCCGCCAACTCCGCCTCCGCGACATCGGGGGCATCATCGTCATCGACTTCATCGACATGGAGGATCAGAAGAACCAGGATGCCGTGCTGCTGCGGCTTCGCGAGCACCTTGCAAAGGACAAGACCCGCACCCAGGTGTTCGAGGTGTCGCACCTCGGCCTCGTGGAGATGACCCGCAAGAATGTCTCGGCGGGCCTTCTCGAATCGTTCTCGGAGGTCTGCCCGCAGTGCAGCGGCCGGGGGGTCCTCCTCCACGAGGAGGCAGCCGCCACCGGCATCCCCGCCCACGACCATGGCGCCAAGGACGCGGTCGAGTAGCGGGACTACCGCGGCTGTTGTCGATGGTGGGTTGCTACACTTGCCATTCGCTCCCTGAGGGGAGCGTTCAGCGCGTCGGGGCGCACCGAGCCCCGACACCCGACATTGCACCCGAGGAATCATGTACGCGATCATCCGCGCAGGCGGCAAACAGGCGAAGGTCCGCGAAGGGGACGTGCTCTCCGTGGAGCGCATCAAGGACAAGGACACCGTGTCGTTCACGCCGCTGCTCGTCGTTTCCGACGATGGGACCGTGATCTCGGACAAGGACGCCCTTGCGAAGGCGACCGTCACCGCGGAGGTCCTCGGGGAATCGGCAGGACCGAAGGTCGACATCTTCAAGTACAAGGCGAAGACCGGTTACCGCCGACGCCAGGGCCACCGCCAGAAGTACACGACGATCAAGGTGACGGGCATCGCCACGGGCACGAAGAAGGCAGCGAAGTCATCAAAGCCCGATGCCGAAACCGCCGACACCGAGAAGGCCGACAAGCCTGCAGCGGCGGCGAAGGCCGACAAGCCTGCAGCGGCGGGGAAGGCCGACAAGCCTGCAGCGGCGGCGAAGGCCGACAAGCCTGCAGGGGCGGGGGAGCCGGA
>JAWOGV010000194.1:0-5506 GCA_046496605.1 Acidimicrobiia bacterium
ACTTGCAGTCGGCGCTCCGGTGGCACGGTCGCACTCCGCCCTCACCCCGGCCCGGGCGCCGCGCCGGCTTGACGCCGCGGCCAGCGCCTGGAGCCCGACACCGAGAGCGGCCGGATCGACGTCAGCGTGGAAGCCACGGAACACGCCTGCGTCCCGGAGGCGCTGGAACCGCTCCGAGCACGTGGACGGCGCGATGCCCACGGCCGCAGCGAGGGCCTTGTTCGACTGGCGCCCGTCCTTCTGGAGGAGCTCGATGATGCGACGGTCGGTCGCATCAAGTTCGGGGAAACGTCCCATACTGCGAATCTCCTTCGCTCGGTCGCAACCAAGTGATGCAATGATCCGATACTAGGGGAGCGAGGCGCGCATCGTTCGCAGCGAAGGCCGACCACCGTAGCGAGGAGCAGCGATGGCCAGTGAGTACACCCATGCGATCGGGGACAGGGAGCTGTCACCCGAGAGCCTCATGATGGGATATGGGTACCACCCGGAGTGGTCCGAAGGTGCACTCAAGAGCCCGATCTTCCAGACCTCGACATTCACCTTCGCATCGGCTGCCGAGGGCAAGCGGTACTTCGAGCTCGCGTACGGCCTCGATGAACCCCGCGAGAACGAGGAACCCGGCCTGATCTACAGCCGCCTCAACAACCCTGATCTCGAGATCCTCGAGAAGCGCCTCACGCTCTGGGACGGTGCCGATGCGGGTCTCGTGTTCGCGTCCGGCATGGCCGCGATCGCGACCACCATCCTCACCTTCCTCCAACCGGGGTCCGTCGTGGTCCACTCGACGCCCGTCTACGGGGGGACCGATCACCTCCTCCATCACATCCTTCCACGCATGGGCTTCGACACCGTCGCGTGGCATCCCTACACACCCGTCGATGACGTGGCCGCAGCCGTGGCCGGACGTCCCGTGGCGCTCGTGCTGATCGAGACACCCGCAAACCCGACGAACGACCTCTTCTCGATCCGTGAGGCACGCCGGCTCGCCGACCTGGTCTCCTCCGATGACCGGCCCGTACCCGTCGCGGTCGACAACACGTTCCTCGGCCCCCTGTGGCAGCATCCCCTGTCGCACGGCGCGGACATCGTGCTGTACTCGGCGACCAAGTTCATCGGAGGGCACTCGGACCTCATCGCGGGGGCAGCCCTCGGATCACGCGAACTCATGCGGGCAGTGGCCGAGACCCGAACGATCCTCGGCACCATGGCCTCTCCCCATACCGGGTGGCTCCTCATGAGGAGCCTCGAGACTCTCGCCATCAGGATGCGCAGGCAGTCCGAGAACGCCGCAGTCGTCGCCCGATTCCTCGGCGACCATCCGCGAGTGCGAAAGGTCGGCTGCCTCGGGATGCTCGAGGCGGGAAGCGAGGCGTCTGCCATCTACCAGGACCAGTGTCAGGGACCGGGGTCGATGATCTCGTTCTGGCTGGACACCGACGAAGCGGGTGCGTTCGCCTTCCTCGACGCGCTCGAGTTGATCCACCTCGCCGTGAGCCTCGGAAGCACCGAGAGCCTGATCGAACACCCAGCCACGATGACGCATGCCGGTGTCGACCCCGAACAACGGGCGAGGCTCGGCATCGACGAGTCGTTGATACGGCTGTCGGTGGGAGTCGAGGATCCCGACGACCTCATCTGTGACCTCAGCCATGCCCTCGCAACGTTGGATTACCGAAAGGACCGCACATGACGCGCAGTTGGGCCGAACCCTGGAAGATCAAGATGGTCGAGCCACTCTCGATGACGACTCGTGAGCAACGTGAGTCGGCGATCGACGAGGCGGGCTACAACACGTTCCTCCTGCGAAGCGATGACGTCTACCTCGACCTGCTCACGGACTCCGGCACGAGCGCGATGTCGGACAGGCAGTGGTCAGCGCTCATGCTGGGTGACGAGTCCTATGCGGGAGCACGGTCGTTCTACAAGCTGGTCGATGCCGTCCACGACGTGTATGGGTACGAGGAGCTGATCCCGACCCATCAGGGCCGGGGGGCAGAGCACATCCTGAGCCAGCTGTTGATCAAGGCAGGCGACGTCGTGCCCGGCAACATGTACTTCACCACGACGCGGTACCACCAGGAGCACGCAGGAGGGCGTTTCGTCGACGTGATCATCGACGAGGCACATGACCCGGCATCGATGCACCCGTTCAAGGGCAACATCGATCTCTCGAAACTCCGTGCTGTCGTCGACGAGTACGGAGCCGACCGGATCCCGTATGTGTCCTTCGAGACCAACGTCAACATGGCAGGAGGACAACCCGCCTCGATGGCGAACATCGCCGCGGTGTACGAGTTCTGCTCCGCACGCGGGATCCCGGTCATGCTCGATGCGACGAGGGCCCTCGAGAATGCCTACTTCATCCAACAGCGAGAGGCTGGCTACGAGGATCGATCGATCGCCGAGATCCTGCTGGAGATCACGAGCCATTCCGACGGAGCAACCGTCTCGTCCAAGAAGGACAACCTCGTCAACATCGGCGGGTTCCTCGCTGTGCGGGATCCCGAACTCGCGCGCAGGGCCCGCGCCATGCTCGTCGCATTCGAAGGGCTCCACACATACGGAGGCATGGCGGGCCGCGACATGGAGGCTCTCGCCGAGGGCATCCGGGAAATGGTGAGGACGGACGACCACGTTCGCGCCCGCGTCGGCCAGGTCGAGTACCTCGGGAACAGGCTCTCCAAGTACGGCGTCCCCATCGTCACCCCGATCGGGGGTCATGCCGTGTTCCTGGATGCGGGATCGATCCTCGAGCACCTTCCCCAGGAACACTTCCCAGCCCAGGCACTCGCCGCCGAGATCTATGTGGACTCGGGTGTCCGCGGTATGGAACGTGGCATCGTCTCATCCGGACGCGACCCCGAGACGGGGGAGAACCGACGGCCGCGGCTCGAACTCGTCAGGCTCACGATCCCACGGAGGGTATACACGCAGTCCCACATGGATGTGGTCGCCGAGTCGGTCATCGAGGTCTACGAGCAGCGCGAGGTGGTGAAGGGCCTCGAGTTCACCTACGAACCAGAGGAACTGCGGTTCTTCCAGGCGCGATTCCGACCCATCGGCTGACGTCGAGGCACTCGGGCCCCGCCCACGGACCAGCGGTTCACTATCGTCGGTGCCGTGGCCATCGCAGATCCCGACGGTCGTACCTACAACTTCGAACCCGGAGGCACCACATGAGGTTGACATCGGCCATGTTGTCGGACGCAGCGCAGGTCCACAGCGGCAAGCTCTTCGTCCTCGGAGGAGGCTTCGACACGATCACCGTGCGCTCCGTGCCTGCGGTGCACCGATCCCTGACCCTCGCCATGGTGGCCGAGGTGGAGCCGGACGAGCGCCAGAGGGACCTCGAGCTGATGATCAGGCTCGTCGACGAGGACGGCAAGAGCATGGGTGTCGAGGCCAAGGGGAAGCTGCGCGTCGGTGCACCTCCGAACCTGCCTCCGGGATCATCGAGCATCGTCCCCATCGTGAGCCCTTTCCACAACGTCACGTTTCCCGAAGCGAAGGGGTATGCCTTCATCGTCTCGCTGAACGACACCGAACTCGCTCGAATCGCATTCCGGGTGGTCAACCTTTCGTGATCAGGGATCTCGCCAACGTCCCGAACGCGGTCTCCCTCGTCCGCATCGGGCTCATACCCGTCTTCGTGTGGCTCGTGATCATCGGCGAGTACACATGGGCAGGGATCCTGTTCGGCTTCATCGGCGCAACCGACTGGATCGATGGGTACCTCGCTCGCCGACTGGACCAGGTGACGGAGATCGGGAAGATCCTTGATCCGGTGGCCGATCGTGCAGCGGTGGTCATCGCGGTGATCGGAGGCATCGTCGTCGGCGTGCTCCCTGGCTGGTTCGGGTGGGGTCTCATCGTTCGGGAGGCTGCGATCGGAATGGGTGCGCTGTGGGGTTGGCGACATGGCGTCGATCGTCTCGACGTCCGATGGCTCGGAAAGACCGCGACGTTCGGCGTCTACGTCGCCGTCACCCTGTTCTATATCGGAAAGGGTGCCGACCTCGACGTCGTCATCGTGGCGGCAAACCTCATCGGCATGCCCTCACTCGTCATGTACTACTGGGTCGGCGTGGAGTACCTCGGGGACATGCGGAGGGCCGCGGCGGGCCAGAAGTAGGATGTCACAGCAGCGAGGAGGAACATGAACTATCCAGACGACCTCAGGTACACGGAGAACCACGAATGGGCCAGGGTCGAAGGCGACCGGGTTCGCATGGGGATCTCGGACTACGCCCAGGATGCGCTCGGAGACATCGTCTACGTGGAGGTTCCCAAGGTCGGCACCAGGGTGGGGCAGGGGGATGCGTTCGCCGAGGTGGAGTCGACGAAGTCCGTCTCCGACGTGTACGCCCCTGTGTCGGGCACGGTCGTCGAGGCCAATCCCGCCCTTGACGCCACGCCGGAACTCGTGAACCGTGACCCATACGGAGAGGGTTGGTTCGTGATCATCGAGGCCGAGGACCTCACCGAGCTCGATTCCCTGAAGGACGCAGAAACCTACGTTTCCACCCTCGATTGAGCAAGATGGCCGGCGGTTCGGCGCGCGTCGCCTCGAAGGCACCACAAGGGTTCAACCACAACTCGAGAGTTGCCGGGTACCATTGCCCTGATGAGCGACGACCGACGACTCGACGATGACGTCGAACTCGAGCATGAGCCCACGGTCACGTGGCGTCCCGACGGAATCACCGAGGACGAACCGGGCCGCGACACCCCGGGAGCCTTCGCGTGGGCACTGACGATCGAGAAGGGCCCCCGAACCGGGCTCACGTACGCGCTCGCTCCCGGGAACACGGTCGCGGGCCGAAGCGGCGACTGTGACATCTTCCTCGCAGACGTGACCGTATCCCGTGAGCACGCGAGGTTCTCGGTCGACGCACACGGCCTCTCGATGACGGACCTCGGTTCCACGAACGGTACCTACGTGAACGGCAGACGCCATGAAGCGGGACGACTCTTCGAAGGCGATGAGCTCCTCATCGGGAAGTTCCACCTGCGCGTCGCCAAGGGCCATGGCTGAGCTGCGCGCCGTCGGTTCCCCGGCACGACCATCGCACACGATCGGAGAGGTCATCAACCTCCTTCGACCCGAGTTCCCGGATGTCACCGTCTCCAAGATCCGTTTTCTCGAGACACAGGGCCTTGTTCGTCCCGACCGCTCCGCATCGGGGTACCGGATGTTCTCCGAGGACGACATCCACCGAATCCAGTACGTCCTGTCGGAACAACGCGACCACTATCTGCCACTGAAGGTCATCAAGTCGAAGCTGACCGCATGGGAACACGGGGAGGAGAGTCCGATCGTTCCGGAGGGTGGTCCCCCTCCCGAGGCCTATTTCTCCTCGAGCGGCGTGTCGCTGACGACATCTGAGATCAGCAGGTCCTCGGGCCTCGGGCGCGACCAGCTCACCGCCGTGATCGGCGAGGGCATCCTCACGCCACGTGAGCTCCCTGACGGGTCGTTGAGCTTCACGGACGCGGACCTCCA
>JAWOGV010000208.1:0-3295 GCA_046496605.1 Acidimicrobiia bacterium
GCCATCGGCCGCGAGCTATCGAAGGCCCAGTTCCCAGGGAACCTGGCCACGATCTACAACGGCTTGAGCACGAGTCGGTCGGGGAATCTGTTGACGAAGTACTTCTCCGGCACCACAGACGCCTCGACGTTCTTGGTGATCGACCCGGACACACTCGACATCCTCTCATCGATCGACTCCCCGGTTTGTGATGCGTCCGGGATTGCCGGATCTGGGTCGACGGTGGGTGCGCGATATCGCTCCCGCCGGTGAGTGATCTGCGTGCTCAGCTACTTGCCGGGTTCTGTTTGGTCGACCGCTCTCGTTCGAGTCCCACGGGCCACTTGTGATGCTTCCACACCCTCGATGCGGATTTGCGCCGTTAGGCTCGGGTCGCGCGCGCGAGTTGTGGTCGGCCTTGCCCTGGACCGATCGGAGGACTGCTCATGTTCATAGATGTCGCGGACGGGAAGTTGTTCGCTCTCCGTCATGGTGACCGGACGAAACGGACCATCGTTGGCATTGGCGGGTTCGTTGGGAGTTCGGAGGTGTGGGCAGAACCCTTTGCCGTGCTCAGCGATCGATGGTCGACAATCGCCTATGACCACCGCGGGACCGGGGCTTCGATAGCTTCGACGAGCAGCATCACGTTCGACAATCTGGTCAGTGACCTCTTCGCGGTGATGGACGCCTACGGTGTCGAACGAGGCGTGATCGCCGCCGAATCGGCTGGTGCGCTCACAGCGCTCACTGCTGCGTTGGCTCAGCCTGATCGGGTGTCGCATCTCGTCATCGTTGACGGCCTCTATTACACAGAACCGGCGTCGGGCCCGGGTCTGAGCGACTGGCAGAAGTACCTCCTGACCTCCTACGAAGCGTGGGTTGCTGACTTCGTCGAGCAATGCATGCCGGAACCCGATTCCGAGCACGTCAAGGCCTGGGGTAGGAAGATGCTTACTCGAGTCGCACCTGAGGATGCCGTCGCTCTCTCGAAAGCTGGCCAGGGTGTCGACGTTCGGCCCCGTCTCAGCGGGATCGAGCAGCCGACTCTGGTGATCCATGGCCGCCTGGATGTGGTGACTTCGGTGGAATCAGCAGAGGCGCTCGCTTCGCAGATTCCGGGGGCCGAGTTGAAGATGATCGAGGACGCGGGCCATGTGCCGGTAATGACGCGTCCCTCCGCGGTCGCGGATGCGATGTCGACGTTCTTGGCACTGCACCAGAGACCAGCCGTTCTAGCCCGGCCGAAGGTAAGGCCGTCCTAGGAGACGCCTTGGGGGGACGCCGGTGACGCCACTGGTGCTGAATCGCGTGTCTTGCGACGAGTGCTCCGGCCACGCCGATCACCAAATACGGCGCACGAACGCACATCTGACGCAGTGCGCTGGATCGGCACCTCGGGGCTCGGGGTAGTGAACACCCGCTCTGCCGACCGGTCGCCCGGGTGAAGGGGAGCTGTCATCATGTGCTGAGAATGAATGATGCCCCAACATGGGTTGAACGAACGTGCCGGATCGCCAAGTCGTGGCGGATTGGCGCTGAATCGGTCAGAGAACACTTTCAATGGGCTGCTCCCGACCTGAGCGACGAGCCCAGTTTTCTCGCTGCAGTGCGCGGCCACCTGCGCAGCCAACCTGAACTCGTACATGCATGGCAGAGCTACGTCGACGACAAGCGCGGAACCCCCAGCCCCTACCTCGACCTTAGGTCAGCCGAGGTGGGGTGGATGAACACCGGCGGCAAACGGGAAGACATCTCGCGGCACGATGACGAGTTCGACGCGGCCGCGCAATTCATCTGGCGCGAGGCGAACTGGGTCTTGACTCGGCAACGGGTGACGTGAGCGCCGATCACCAGATATGGGATGAGAACGAGCACCTCCACCGACAAGGCAGATCGGCACTTCTAGGATCGGCTTCGGGCGACACGCTGACACGTAGACGTACTGCAGAGATGTTGGCGGTCGGTTCCCTTCACCCCATTTTCGTATTACAATATTTTGATGTGGAGATCCACCGGTCGGCACGCAAGCACGGTATCGACGACGCAGCCATCCGCCACGCCCTTGACCATGCCATCACCCTTATTGATCTCGATCCCGACGCCGATCCACCCAAGGTCCTCGCTATCGGACCCGACAAAGCCGGCAACCTGCTGGAGATCATCTGGCTCGAACTCGCCGACGACATCACCCTGGTGATCCACGCCATGCCCCTCCGACCGACCTTCTACGACCTGCTCCCACAAACCAGGGAGGACATGCCATGAGCGAACCGAAGACCCATCGCACCAGAAGCGGCCACATCCTCACCGACAAGGAGATCGATGCCCTCTCCACCGAGGTCGCCGAGACCGACTACGACGTCGAAGCCCTCAAGACCCGGCGCCGGGGTCGACCCTCGATGGGGTCGGGTCCGGCCGAGGTGGTGCCGGTCCGTATCGACCCCGAGCTCCGGGCGGCGATCGAGGCCCGCGCCGAGGCCGAGCACACCACCACCAGCGAGATCATTCGTGAGGCGATCCGGCGCTTCCTCGAGGTCGCCTGACAGCGGCAACCCCACCACTCCATCGCGCGTCCATCGCGCGTACGGAGGCGTCCACCCCGATCCGCAGCCGTCGCCGCAACGCTCTGACCTGGGGTTTTGGTCCGCAGGAGTACCCCTCAGTCCACGGCGGGAGCCTTCGGGACGCTGAGGTCGTGGGTTCAAGTCCCACCGTCCCGACTCAGAAACACCAGGTCAGGGCCGCCCGCAAGGGCGGCCCTCTGGTTTTGTGAGGTGGTCGATCGCGCGTCCATCGCGCGTCTCGAAACCGTAAACCGGGCGGCCGACCGTACAATTCGCACATGGCAAGCCGTTCGACAGCTCTCAACTCACTGATCGAGTCACACCGAGCCGAGATTCGGGCGTTGTTGGAGCCGCACAACGCCCGGTCGATCGCGGTGTTCGGTTCGGTTGCGCGGGGCGAGGCAACGGCCGACAGTGACATCGACTTCCTCGTCGAGTTCGAGCCTGGGAGCTCACTCCTGGATCTGATCCATCTCGAGGAGGAGCTCTGTGACCTTTTGGGCGTCGATGTCGACGTCATCTCGCTCGGAGCGCTTCTCGAACGAGACGACGAGATCCGAAGCGACGCCGTCACGCTGTGAGCCGATCCGACGTCCACCGCCTGGCCGACATGCTCATGGCGGCCGACGAGATCGCCGCGATCGTCCAACGGGGACGCGATGCGTTCGACGAGGACGTGGTGTTGCGTCGCGCCGTCGAACGGTGCCTCGAGATCATCGGCGAGGCCTCCAAGGCGATGTCGTCCGATG
>JAWOGV010000228.1:0-3152 GCA_046496605.1 Acidimicrobiia bacterium
CCTCGCCGAGCGCCGAGCCGACCTCGAGACCTTCCGGGCCGCCGCCCACTGCGATCGGGGAGATGTGTGGGAACTCGCGGAGCGGGGCGTTCCCTCGCGCAGCGGACCGACGGTCGGCCTCGTCGTCCCCGGTTCGATCATTCGCTTCGGAGGTGCCGACCACCTCGTCATCGGTCGCTCCTACGGCGGGGACAGTCCGCGCATCGATCTCACGGACGTCGGAGGTGAGCGATCCAGGATCCGCACGAGGGATCTGCCGCGCGACGCAGCGCTCGTCGGATCGCTCTCCCTCCCGATGCCGGTTCGAGCCTCTGACCATGCGTACCGCCGTGAGGCCGGCCTCCTTCTCGAGACATTCATCCCCGTCGGTGGGCCTGTTCCCCTCTTCGGCGGGCCGGATGCATCACCGGTCGCGACATGCCCCGACCTCGACACCCATCTGTCGTGGGTCGAGCGCGCACGGCGTGTCGAACGGGATCTCGGGCGCCTCGAACGGCGCCTTGCGAAGGCGGTCGACCACACAGTCGTCAGGGACTTCGATCGGCTCCACGGTGTTCTCGACGATCTCGGCTATACGAAGGGATGGCAGCTCGAGGAACCAGGACGCTCATTGCGCCGCCTCTACAACGAGTTGGACCTGCTCCTGTCGGAATCCCTTCGGTCCGGCCTCATGGACGATCTGGATCCTGCGCAGTTCGCTGCCGTGTTGTCCGTGTTCACGTACGAATCGCGAGGGGGTGATGTTCCGCCCTCGCCGCGCACCACCTTCAGCCACGCACCACTCGATGCCATCCTCGAGGTGTGGCAAGGCCTTGCGGTGATCGAGGACCGCCACGGGGTCGAGGCCACGCGCGAACCCGACGTCGGGCTCGTCGACGTGCTCCATGGTTGGGCGAGCGGCCTCGATCTCGAGGACATCTTCGCGACGGAGGATGTCGGTGCCGGCGACTTCGTCCGCTCTGCACGTCAGGTGCTCGACTTGTTGCGGCAGGTTCGTGACGGGTTCCCGCGCTACGGAGCGGTCACGACCGCGGCGATCGAGCACATCGATCGCGGCATCGTCGAGGTCGGTTTCACACGATGACCGACTCGCCTCTGCCGACGCGTTGGCTGATGGTGGTCAACAACAACGCGGGACGGGGAACGAACCACATGGCCACCCTCCGGGCGGCGGCACGGGCGCGCATGCTCGAGGTGGACATCGTCGCCACCGATGGTGAATCGGACCTACACAGGGTCGTCCACGATGCCTACGCGGAGGGTGTGCGCGGCTTCGTCGGAGTCGGAGGCGATGGGACGGCGCACCACCTGGTGAATTCGCTACCCGTCATCGATGTCGAGGACCGGGTGAGCCTGTCGGTGATCCCGACGGGGAGCGGAAGCGACTTCGTCCGGACGTTCGGCCAGAACAACGACATCGATGCGGCAATGGACCGTCTCGTCGGTGCCGAACGATATGCGATCGACGTGGGCGAGGTAACCGGATCCTTCGGCACCCGACGGTTCCTCAACGCCTCCAATGCGGGTATCGCTGCCCAGAGTGTCGTCACCGCCGAGCGCCTCTCGAGGAGGCTCGGAACGGCAAAGTACACCATGGCGTTCTGGTTGACCCTCGCCCGGTTCCCCGGTGCCGAGGTCGACGTGAGGGTCGACCACCATCGGTTCACCGGTGAGGCGCTGAACGTCGTCATCGCGAATGGCCAGTTCTTCGGTGGTGGCCTCAACGTCGCTCCCCGGGCGACGCTCGTGGACGGGCGATTCGACGTCCTCGTGTTCGCGGGCCATCGGTCGAATGCGTTCACGATGATGCCGCGACTCGCGTTCGGTGCGCACCTGACGCATCGCGCGGTGCACCGATACATCGGCTCCAGCGTGTCGATCGAAGCTCCGGACGGTTGGCCCATCGAAGCCGATGGGGAGCTGCTCGGGCACGGATCCGTCACGGCGGGTGTCATCCCGGGGGCGATCGACTACATCGTCTGACGATCGTGAACGATCATGTGATGGATGTGGTTATGCTGCGCGCCGCGTCCCTGTCCTTCGGGAGAATCATGACTGACAACACAGACCTTGTTGAAGAAGAAGACCTCGACGAAGACCTCACCGAGGACTTCGACGAGACCCTCATCGAGGACGACGACGAGGAGCTCGACCTCTCGGACGACGTGTTGACCGTCGAGGCCGACGACGAGGTCGACGAGGACGAAGACGTCGATGACGACGAGGACGACGACGAGGACGACGAGGCCCTCGATGAACTCGAGGCCGAGGAGCTCGAGATGCTCACCGAGGACGAGTCCATCGAGACCCTTGCCGTCGACGAGGCCGCCGAGATGAGGGCGATTCGGCGGGCTGAGCTCGCAATGGAGGGCGAGGTCGTCGACGAGGCGACCAAGGACGAGTTCGTCTGCACGAGCTGTTTCCTCGTCAAACGGACGAGCCAGCTGACGAACAAGCGCCGCAAGATCTGCGCCGACTGCGCTTCCTGATCCTCCCCCGGTCCCCGTTCAAGTGCCGCGGTGTACTGTCCGATACACCCGGTATGGATTCACTCGACATGAGCGTGCTCGTCATCGTCCCCACGTACAACGAACGGGACAACATCCGTGAGGTCGTGAACGCCGTCAGATCACATGGATACGACGTCCTCATCGTTGACGACGGGTCACCCGACGGCACCGGTGACATCGCTGACGAGATCAGCGCGAGCGATGAAGGCGTCCACGTGCTCCACCGCACCACCAAGCTCGGTCTCGGCCCTGCATACGCCGCGGGATTCGGGCGAGGACTCGAAATGGGCGCGGAGATCCTGTGCGAGATCGACGCGGACTTCTCCCACGATCCGGAGGACCTCCCGAGGCTCGTCGAAGCCGTGAGGAACGGCGCAGACCTTGCGATTGGGTCCCGCTATGTCGATGGTGGCGGAACCGAGGGATGGCCGTGGCATCGTATCGCCATCTCACGCGGAGCAAACATCTACGCCGCCGTCATGCTTGGCCTGTCGGTCAAGGACGCAATCGCAGGCTTTCGCGCGTTCAGGGACACGACACTGCGCAAGATCGACCCGACGAGTTGCGAGGCCTCCGCATACGGCGCCACCAATTGCCTTGTCCAGTGCGCAACTTCAGCGTTCTGAAAACTGCCGAACGCCT
>JAWOGV010000231.1:0-3336 GCA_046496605.1 Acidimicrobiia bacterium
CCCATCATCTTCCTCAAGCCGCCGACGTCGGTGATCGGGCCCATGGCCGCGATTCGCCTGCCGAGCTCCTCGGCCGAGGTGCACCACGAGGCCGAACTCGCGGTCGTCATGGCCAAAGTGGCGAGGAACGTCCCAGCCGAGGACGCGAACGAGTACATCCTCGGTTACACGATCGCGAACGACGTCACGGCGAGGGACCTGCAGCGCTCGGATGGCCAGTGGACCCGTGCCAAGGGTTTCGACACGTTCTGCCCCCTCGGGCCCGCGATCGACACCGAGTTCGATCCGACCGAGGCGCACCAGATCATCTGCACCGTCAACGACGAGGTTCGCCAGGACGGAACGACCGTCGACATGGTCTTCGGCGTCGCGGACCTCGTGGCATTCGTCTCATCCGTGATGACGCTCCTCCCCGGGGATGTCCTCCTCACGGGAACGCCAGCAGGCGTCGGGCCCATCCGAAGCGGTGACAGGGTCGAGATCGAGATCGAGGGGATCGGTGTGCTCATGAATCCCGTGGTGTCGGCATGACCGTCAGGGTGCGGTTTGCTCCGTCACCGACCGGGTACCTGCACGTCGGTGCGGCTCGCACGGCGCTGTACAACTTCCTCTTCGCCCGATCGAAGGGCGGGACGTTCATCCTGCGATCCGACGATACCGACACCGCCCGGTCCACCCAGGAGTTCCAGGAGGACATCCTCGAGCACCTCGTGTGGCTCGGACTCGAGTGGGACGAGGGCATCGTGCACGGGGGACCGCACGGCACCTATCGCCAGTCCGACCGATACGACCGGTACGCGGAAGTCGCACACGAACTGGTCAGGCAGGGGAAGGCGTACTACTCGTTCGCAACGCCCGACCAGCTCGACGACTTCAAGCGTGCCGCCCGAGACGCCGGATCGTCGCCCGCGTACGACGGCTCCATGGAACCGACCAGGGACCAGGTGTCGCGACGCCTCGCCGATGGTGACACGGCGGTCATCCGGTTCAAGGTGCCGAGACCCGGGGAGTCCGTCTTCGAGGACGTGGTGCGCGGCGAGATGCGCTTCGACCACATCCAGGTCGACGACTTCGTCATCCTGCGGTCCGACGGATCGCCGACCTACCACCTCGCGTCCAGTGTCGACGATGTCGACTACGGCATCACCCACGTGATCAGGGGGGAGGACCTGCTGTCGTCAACCCCCAAGCACATCCTCCTGAGCCTCGCCCTCGGCGCCGAACCCGCCATGTACGCCCACCTGTCACTCCTGATGGGTCCGGACGGCAAGAAGCTCTCGAAGCGCCACGGCGACACCGCGCTCAGCGCGTACCGGGAGGCGGGATTCCTGCCCCAGGCCATGAACAACTACCTCGCCCTGCTCGGGTGGTCCGCAGGCGAGGGCGACGACGACATCGCCTCGCTCGCCGAGATGATCGACCGCTTCGACCTCTCGGACGTCTCCAGGAATCCAGCCGTGTTCGACACCGCGAAGCTCGAGTGGATGAACGGGGTCTACATCAGGTCGATGTCCGATGACGAGTTCGCCTCACTCACCCTCGACCTCGTCGTCGAGGACCTCGGGCGTGAACTCGACGACGTCGGGCGTGCACGGTTCACGGCAGCCATTCCCCTCATCAAGGAACGCACCAAGCTGCTCTCCGAGGTGCCCGATCAGGTGCGTTTCCTCCTCCAACCGCTGACGGCGTACGACCAGGACTCGTGGGATGCGGTGATGGTGGCCGAGGATGCTCCGGTCGCCCTCGACGGTGCCCGCGACGCATTGGCATCACTGGATCCGTGGACCACGGAGGCCATTGACGACGCCCTGCGCGGGATGCTCGCCGAGCACGAACTGTCCGCCCGGAAGGGGCTCCAACCCATACGCGTCGCCATTTCGGGTTCCAACGTGAGTCCGCCCCTGTTCGAGTCGATCGAGATCCTCGGCAAGGAGGAGACACTCGCCAGGATCGATGCCGCCCGAGCGTTGCTTTCATGATCGACGCCCAGATCACGTTCCTCCCGGTCAGCGACCTCGCGGCGAGTTCGGTGTTCTACGGAACGGGCCTCGGACTCCATCTCGTCATGGATCAGGGATCATGTCTCATCTACCGCGTCACCGAGGACGCCTATCTCGGGATCTGCGTCCGCGATCCTGTCCAGACGAGTGACGGGGTCATCTTCACCTTCGTCACCGACGACGTCGACGGCTGGTGCGACGGCATCGCGAAACGTGGGATCGAGATCGAATCGGGTCCCGAGCACAGTGTGACATACGGCATCCATCACGCCTTCCTCCGTGACCCTGACGGGAACCGCCTCGAGATCCAGCGCTTCGACGATCCCGATTGGGCGGAATCAAACCCATAGGCGCCTCGTTGCCAATACGAGGTTCGACCTCGTATCCTTGCCCCTGCTTTCGGGGGTGGTGTAATTGGCAACACGCCGGGTTCTGGTCCCGTTATTGAGGGTTCGAGTCCTTCCCCCCGAGCGAACGGACTGACGTCCGTCACATATGGCCCCGTCGTCTAGCGGCCTAGGACGCCGCCCTCTCAAGGCGGTAGCGCCGGTTCAAATCCGGTCGGGGCTACAACACAGGAACCCTTGCACCGCAAGGGTTCCTGCGCGTTCACAGCCCGATGCCGGGTGGGTCTCGTGTGCGTTGGGGGCGCGGTGGGGGCGCGGCGGATCGGGCTCTGGCGTCGAGGTGGACGGCGATCTGGTCGTCGAGTCCGTCCATGAGGTGCCCGTAGCGGTCCATGGTGACGGCGATCGAGCCGTGCCCGAGGCGTGTCTGGATCGCTTTGGGGTGTTCGCCGTCGGCGATGAGCCAGGCGGCGTGAGTGTGGCGCAGGTCGTGGATCCGGCACGGTGGGCCGACCGATTCGTGCACGGCTTTGCGCCAGATGCGCCCAAATGAGCCTCTGCGGAGCAATGCTCCTTGGTCGGTTGTCCACACCATGTCGTCGACGGGCGGGTCCGTCCTGAGGTGCTGGTCCAACGTATCTACGACGAAGCGGGGGAGGGTGATGGTTCGCCCGGACGCCTTCGACTTCGGCGGTCCCAGCTGTTGGGGCTGCCCGGTTGCTTCGACGAGTGTCGAGCGCACTGTTAGTCGTCCCCGGCTCAGGTCGAGATCACCGATGCGGAGTCCGGCCAGCTCACCCCACCGCAACCCGGTGTAGGCCGCCACGATCGCGAGCGAGCCATAGCGGTCGGGAAGGGCGGTGGCGAGCGCTGTGACTTCGTTCTCGTCGAGCAGCCGCATCGTCGTGGCACGTCCCCTGGGTAGGCGCACGCCGTTGGCGGGTGACGACGCGATGCGGCGGTCCCGGACGGCCTGGTTGAGGGTGAGA
>JAWOGV010000261.1:0-4292 GCA_046496605.1 Acidimicrobiia bacterium
CCTCACCCGGCACGAGGCCGCGCTGATGGCCGGGATCCGCGCGGTCGAGGCGACCCACCGGCCTGACCTGCTGCGGATCGGCGGAACACATCTCGAGGAGGTGTACTTCGCATTCCAGTTCGACAGAACGGGGATTCGGCGCGACCTCGGCAGGGTCGTCCAACGCCTCCACAGGAACCACGACGACGTCACGATCGCCGACTGGCTCGCCAGGCCGAACCCGGCACTCTCACACCTGTCGCCGCTCGAGTGGGCCCGGAGCGGGGGGGATCCTTCCCATCTCCTCGCAGCGGCCGAGTCGTCCCCCCCGGACGCGTACCTGTGATCCCATCCGCGTCCCGCGTGGTCGAACTACGCTCCAGGGACATGGAAATCATCGGTCTCGGTGTCGATCTCGCCCAGGTGGAGCGAGTGCGTGGTCTCCTGGCGAAGAGCCCGGAGGCTTTCCGGCGACGCTGCTACACGGACCACGAGTGGGAGTACGCGCACCGCTATCGCGATCCCTCCGAGCGGCTCGCCGCTCGATTCGCCGGCAAGGAGGCGGTGATGAAGAGCCTCTTCACGGGATGGCGACGCATCCCGTGGACGGACATCGAGATCACAGGGGGTGGCCCGCCGCGAGTCCATCTGTACGGCAGGGCCCGCCAGCGAGCCGACATGCTGGGTGTGACCGACATCAGGATCAGCATCACCCACACCCGCGAGGTCGCGATGGTCTTCGTGATCTCCCAGGGAGTGCATCGATGATCGACGTACTCGACGTCGCAGAGATGCAAAGGGTCGATGCCGGATCGACCGTCGCTGTCGACGTCCTCATGGACCGAGCGGGGTACGCGGTCGCCGTCGCTGCCGCCGGCATGGGCGCGAGCTACGGAACGACCGTGCACGTCCTGTGCGGAACTGGGAACAACGGTGGTGACGGGTACGTCGCAGCCGCGTACCTCGCGTCCCGTGGAGTCGCCGTACGCATCCACGCGTTCGGTGATCCCGCCGAGGACAGCCCTGCGGGCCGTGCCGCGAAGCGCGCTCGCGCCGCAGGCGTGACGATCGCGGCGATGGGTTCGCCGACACCGGGCGATCTCGTGATCGACGCGGTCTTCGGCACCGGCTTCCATGGTCGGTTGCCCGATGATGTGGCCGCGTGGGCTGCCACCGCGATCCCCGTGCTCGCGGTGGATGTCCCGTCCGGCGTGGACGGGGACGCCGGCACCGTCGAAGGGCCCGCATTCAGCGCGTCGCTCACGGTCACCTTCCACGCCCTCAAGCTCGGTCATGTCCTCGGGGAAGGGCCCGACCGATCGGGCCGGATCGAAATCGTGGACATCGGGCTCACCGGTGGCACGCCTGTGATGCGGGTTGCCGAAGGATCCGACATCGACCTCCCGCAGAGGACACGAACGGCCCACAAGTGGACATCGGGCGCCGTCGCGACGATCGGAGGCATGCCCGGTCTCACAGGGGCGGCACTCCTCTGCGCGAGGTCGGCGCTGCGATGCGGAGCCGGTGTCTCGTCGATCCTCGCCACAGCACGTACCGTCGATACCTATGAGTCGCTCGCGCCCGAGATCACGGTGCTCCAGAGCTCAGAGACCGACTCGTGGAGGGACCACGCCTCCGAGGTCCTCTCCCTGCTCGGTCGGTACGACGTCCTCGTCGTGGGACCGGGTCTCGAACCTGCGCCCGCACTGTTCGTCGAGAGGCTCCTCGAGGGGTTCGACCGCACGATCGTGGTGGATGCGGGCGCCATCGCTGCGATCGGACGACTCGACACGATCCTCGAAAGGGACGCACCGACGATCCTGACGCCACACGCCGGTGAGTTCAAACGTCTCATGGGAACCGAGGCAACCCCCGAGAATGCGCGGGACCTCGCAATGGCGACGGGATCGGTGATCCTCCTGAAGGGCAACCCGACCTTCGTGGCAGGCGACCACCTCACGGTGGTCGACTCGGGCGGACCGGAGCTGGCTTCCATCGGGACAGGTGACGTCCTTGCCGGAACCGTCGCAGCGCTCGTGGCGAGCGGCGTCGACGCGGAGTCGGCCGCCTGGTCGGCGGCCTTCCTCCATGGGATGGCAGGGTCATCCCTCGCGGCCAGGACCGCGGTCACGGCACCGTCCCTCGTCGACGAGCTCGGCCTCGTCGTTGCGGCTGCACGCCGCACCTCCCGCATCCGATGATCGCGCCGCTACCGTCCCGTGGTCGGGACACGGAGTACTGATGCGACCGTCATGGATCGAGATAGACCTCGACGCGATCGAGCACAACGCGCGGGAGATCGCCGCGCACATCGCGCCGGCGGCGCTGTGCGCCGTCGTGAAGGCGGATGCGTATGGCCACGGGGACATCCCGGTTGCCGAGGCAGCCATCGCGGGCGGTGCAACGTATCTCGCAGTCGCGCTCGTCGAGGAGGGTGTCCGCCTCAGGGAGGCAGACATCGACGTACCGATCCTGGTCCTGTCGGAGCCGACGATCGACGAGGTCGAGCCCATCGTCAGGTACGGTCTCACACCGACCGCCTACCGGCTCTCGTTCGTTGACGAGCTCGCCGAATCGGCGGAACGGGCGACGACCGTCCCGTATCCCGTGCACCTCAAACTCGACACAGGGATGCACAGGGTCGGCGTTGGTGCACCCGAAGCGCTCGACATCGCCCTGCGCATCGACGCCGATCCGCGCCTCGTCCTCCAGGGTGTCTATACCCACTTCCCATCTGCCGACAGCGACAGGGACTTCACCCAACGTCAGACCGATGCGCTCGGCGCCTTCGTCGCCGTGCTCGGATCAGCCGGTATCAGGCCCAGACTCCTCCACGCCGCCAACACTGCCGCGGCGTTCGAGATGCCGGACACCCGATTCGACCTGTGCAGGGTGGGTCTCGGCCTGTACGGGTTGCGTCCCGCTCCCGACTACGGGGCCGACATCGATCTCCGACCGGCAATGCGCGTCGTGAGCCACGTCGGATACCTGCAGCGACTCCCGGCCGGTTCCCGTCCGTCGTATGGGCGGCGGCGGGCCCTCGGGGTTCCGAGCACGGTCGCAACCGTTCCGATCGGGTACGCCGACGGGGTGCCGCGCAGCCTCACCGACACCGCGACCGTCCTGATCCACGGCAAGCGGTACCCCTACGCGGGAACCGTGACGATGGACATGGTGATGATCGATCTCGGCGACGACACCATCGAGGTCGGAGACGAGGTCGTGCTCCTCGGTGCCCAGGCAGGCGATGAGATCTCGGTCGACGAGTGGGCGGAGCTGCTCGGCACCATCAGCTGGGAGGTCGTCTGCCACTTCGGACCGCGTCTCGTTCGGCGCTATGTCGGTGGTTCCCGTGCCAGCTGAACGCACCCTCACCGACGTCCCCGGAGTCGAGGTAGGCCACTGCACCGACGAGGTCGCACGCACGGGCGTGACCGTGATCACGTTCGCCGAGCCGAACGTCGCCGTTGTCGACGTCCGTGGAGGCGGGCCCGGTTCGCGCGAGTTCGCGATCCTCGGCGATGCCATCAAGCCCGTCACCGTCAACGCCCTCGTGTTCGCAGGTGGCTCCGCCTTCGGCCTCGCAGCGGTTGACGGTGTCATGGAGGACCTCGAACGGGAGGGGAGGGGCGCCCCGACACCCGCCGGACCCGTTCCGATCGTTCCCGGCGCGATCATCTACGACCTCATGGTCGGCAGGTCGGACGTCAGGCCGACTGCCGCCGACGGATCGACGGCGTATGCCAATCGGTCGGACAGGCCCGTTCCGATGGGAAGCGTCGGAGCAGGTGCGGGTGCGACCGTCGGCAAGATCAACGGTCCGGCGGGTGTCACCCGTTCGGGCGTCGGGTCGTCGTCCATGGCGGTGGACGAGGCACGGGTCGGTGCGCTCGCCGTCGTCAACGCAGTCGGGGACGTATACGACCTCGCCGGGCATCGACTGACCGGCTCAGTGGACCTGGATCGTTTGCGTGGCACGGGTCCGTTCGGGTTCAACACGACCCTCATCGCCGTTGCGACGGACGCATGGATCGAGGACCGCAACGAGCTGCGAAGGTTCGCGATACGGGCCCATGACGCCCTCGCCGCCACCGTCAGACCTGCGCACACCCGATACGACGGGGACACCGCGTTCGTGATCTCGTGCGGTCGGCGCCTTGCGGACGTGGACCGTCTTGGCGACGCCGTGTTCTCCGTCGTCGCATCGTCCATCGTCAGCGCAGTCCTCGAGAGCCGCGAGTGACCGCGTCCTTCGATCACATCGTCGATCTCGGCGAGTTGGCCACGTTGGCGTCACGATGCACGATGTGCGT
>JAWOGV010000262.1:0-10527 GCA_046496605.1 Acidimicrobiia bacterium
ATGTGGCTCGAGAAGATGACCGTGGCACGGCCCTTGATTCGGTCCACGAGGTCGAGCACCTCGCGCCTGCCCGCAGGATCGAGCGCAGCGGCAGGCTCGTCGAGCAACAAGACCTCGGGCTCCCCGATGACGGCCGCAGCGATGCCGAGCCGTTGGAGCATGCCTCGCGAGAATCCCTTCACTCTGCGGTCCGCTGCCTCCGACAGGCCAGCCTCGTCCAGGACCGCTGACACGTCCGCGTCCGTCGCATCGGGGGCGGTGAGGTGGCGGGCGAGCTCGACGACCTCACGTGCAGTGAGCCACGGGTCGAACTTCGGGGTGTCCGGAAGCACCCTGACCCTGTCTGAATCGACCGTTGCGGTTCCGGAGGAAGGTGCACGAAGCCCGGCGAGGATGCCAAGAAGCGTCGTCTTGCCGGCCCCGTTCGGACCGACGAGTCCGTAGACGGTTCCGCGGGGAACGACCAAGTCGATGCGGTCGAGCGCCACGGTGTCCCCGTACCGCTTCGTCAACCCTTCGGTCGCAACGATCGGCACCGCACCCTCCCGCGCATCGTCGTCACGTCACCATTGCAGTGCGAGCCGTTTCGACGAGGCTACCCCGAGGACACGGTCGCGACCCTCAGCGCAACGGTAGCCGCCCGGGATCGCATCGGCATCTTCGACGAGCACGACACTCAGCCGGGTCTCGCCTTCCGATCCGAAGCCCGCCTTCCTACCGTGCTCCACGGTCCCGACGGCCGATCACGACGATCACGGCCGGTTCCGTGACCACTCGGTTTTCGTGGCGAGGGCAACCGACTTGTAGGCGCCGTCGTAGATGCCGATCGACTTGTTCTTGATGATGCCGTCGGCGTACATCGTGAGGAGATCCTCCTCACGAGCCAGGAGGTCGATGGCGTGCAGCGTTTCGGGGATCGTCCGGGTCTCGACCGTCCCATCGCCGATCTCGGCCGAGCGGATCGCGCCCCATGCCTCGTGTCCACCGACGCGTTCGTTGAAGATCTTCGGCACGGGGTAGAACGCCAGCTCGGAGGGCTTGGTGATCATGACGTCGACGACGCGCATCAGGTAGTTCGTTGCGTACACCGCGTGGAATGTGTTGTCGAAGACGAACACGTGGATTCCGGTCGTCGACCCGTGGCGGATGTCATCGGCCACCCCCCGGGCCGCGTCCCAGGTCGTGTGGACATGCACCTCGTCGCGCACCGAGCCCAACTCGGCCTCGAGCCAGTCCCAGTTCTCGAGGTGGTCGCCGAGGTTGACCAACAGGGTCGCCTCGCCGGACCGCACCATGGGGACCATGTGGTCGACGATGGCCTTGAAAAGCTCACGCTGGGCTCCGGCCCCGCCCATGGTGAGCAGGAATCGGCGCGGCTCGCCTGCCGCCATGCGCTCCAGGCGCGCCGCGCAGTCGACCTCGATGTTCTCGACCAGCTCATGGTCGACGTGGTGACCGACGAAATGCAGGGCTCCGGACGGAACTGGCTGAAGGATGCGATTGCCCTCATCGAATCCGCGCATCGTGCGGAAGCCGTAGTAGCCCGACGGTGACTGCACCGCGTGCTGGGCGCCCTCGATCAGTTGAAACGCCATGGGCCAGTTGTCGAACATCATGTCGACGACCTGCGTCATGTCCCCGGCCACGGCGCCCATCGTGTTCCACATGTGCGAGCCGAGGAGGGGCGTGTCGGAGGGCAGGGATCGATGGAGATCGGCGAACAGCTCACTCATGCGGAAGTCACGTGCATTGGCCTTGAGGAAGCGCCACGGCCACCCGACGGCGAACGTGTTGAGCGCCCACCACAGACCAGGGAGGGTCCGATCACCCGTGGTCACCGATTCCCACACGTACCGGTTGAAGAGCGGACTCCGCTGGGACAGACGCGACATCTTCGAGTAGTTGGTGTTCCACCAATTGATGACGTCCGTCGAGATGCCGGGGATAGCGAGGAGATCGAGCCAGTACGGGGTGTACCCCATCGCCCTGGCGGCTGAAGCCCCTGCCATGGCGATCCGGTAATGCCCGAAGCCCATCCGGACCGTTGCGCAGATCACGCCGCGTTCGGGATCGACCGGATCGCCACCGCCATCACGGACGATGTCCCGGAGCCCGAGGACGTCCCCGAGGTACGGGTTGTCGACGAGGGACAGGTCGAAGTGCTCGCCGGGTTCGTAATCGAACTTGTCGATGAACATCTGCTGCCACCCACGGGCGCGTCGCGCATGTGCGGCGCTGATCGCATTGCCGTAGAGCGAGAATCCGTCTGCCACCCGCGTCCTTTCCTCGGAGTCCACGATCGTACTGGTGTCGACGTTCACTTGCGAGTTCCGAAATCAAAGTCCGGATGTCGTTTACGACTTGACAACCAAACACAAACTTCCGTAAGTTAGGAGAGTAGAACCACCAACGGGACCGAGAAGGCATGGACCGCACCGTCCCACCAGAACTCCGCCGCGAGAAGATCCTCTCCCTCGTCCGTGAGCGCGAGTTCGTACGCGTGGGCGACCTGAGTGACATGTTCGGGATATCCGAGGTCACGGTCCGCAGCGACCTCGATCTCCTGCACACATCCGGATCGCTCCAGCGCATCCACGGCGGTGCCGTCGTTCGGGCACCCATCTCGCGCACGGAACGGTCTCTCGAGGAATCGAGCGTCAGCGCAGCCGACGAGAAGGCGGCGATCGGGCGCCGAGCCGCAGCAATGGTGTCGAACGGCGAGACGATCATCATCGATGTCGGGTCCACCACCACCGCCCTGGCTCGCGCACTCGTCCAGCGAACCGACCTGCGCGACATCGTGATCTTCACGAGCGCCATCAACGTCGCGCTCGAACTCGAGACTGCAATCCCCCGCTTCACCGTCGTCGTCACGGGGGGCACGCTCCGGCCACTCCAGCATTCCCTCGTGGATCCGATGGCCAACCACATCCTGGAGCGCCTGAACGTCGCGACCGTCTTCCTCGGGTGCAACGGCGTGCACCCGGACGAGGGCATCACCAATCTCAACCTGCCCGAAACCGCCGTCAAACGACACATGCTCGATGCGGCGCAGCGGTGCGTGGTCGTCGCCGACGGCTCGAAGGTCGGAAACATCAGTGTTGTGAAGATCGCAGACATCGACACCGTCGACGTGCTCGTCACCGGAGCATCAGCGCCCGTGGAGGCGCTGTCCGAGATCGGGACACGAGGACCGGATGTCGTCGTCGCGTGAGAGAGAAAATGAGGGGCACCAGCCCCGACAAGGAGGACGAATGGCGAAACGATTGACCATGCTGTTGTTCGTGCTGGCGCTCATAGCGACCGCATGCTCGAGCAGCTCGGATGACACCACCACGACGGCCGCTCCGGAAGAGACCACGACGACGGCCGCTCCGGAAGAGACCACGACGACGCCCGCCTCGGGCGGCGACGACGACGCCGAAGAAATCACGCTCCGATGGCGGACCCGCCCGGACAACGACCAGGAAGCGGCCGTGTACCAGTCGGTCAGCGACACGCTCGATGCGCAGTTCACGAACGTGACGCTGAGCTATGAACCCGGTGGAACGGAGACCGAGGGCTACCAGCAGGCACTGCTCACGCAGCTGTCCGCAGGTGAGGCACCGGACGTCTTCTGGATCCCCGGTGCCGACATCGCCGAGTTCGCCTCCAAGGGCGTGATCCTCGACATGCGTTCGCTCGCTGACGCGGATGGCGACTACAGCGACACCGACTTCTATGCCGGCCCGATGGAGCAGCTCACCACGGATCCGGCCACCGGTCAGCCCGGCGCGCCGCTGTGGGGTCTGCCCCGCGACGTGTCGGCCTTCGGCCTGTACCTGAACCTCGACCTGATCGCAGAGGCTGGTGCAGACGACCCGCGAGCTCTCGCCGAAGCCGGCGAATGGGACTGGGATGCGTTCAGCGGGGTTGCTGCTGACATCGCAGCGCTCGATCCGCAGATCTTCGGCTACGGGCAGAGCTCGTGGTGGGGACCTGTCGGCTGGTGGCTGAACTCGGCAGGCGGTGGCTTCTTCAACGATGCCCGCGACGCATGCGGCCTCGACTCGCCCGAGTCGATCGCCGGTCTGACCGCGTTCCGCGACTTCTACGCCACAGGCGCAGGCTTCACCTACGGTGAGGATCCGGAACCGGTGTTCAAGGCCGGGAGCATCGGCATGTTCCAGAACGGACGGTGGGCGACCCCCGGTATCCGTGAGGTCGCCTTCGACTGGGACGTCGTGAAGCTGCCGGATGGCCCTGGTGGGCCGTCGAACTGGCTCTTCTGGGGCGCCTATGTCGTGAATGCAAACACGGAGAACCCCGAAGCCGCGTGGCAGCTGGTGCGTGCACTGACCTCAGCCGAGGTCCAGGCACAGGTGGCCGAGCTCGGCGCCAACATCCCGAGCCGCGTGAGCCAGGAGGCACTCGATGCCTTCCTGACCTTCACGCCGCCGGAGAACAACCAGGCCTTCCTCGACGGTCTCAGCGAGAACCCGGTCACGGAAGCTCCGCTGTGGAACGGCAACTGGCCCGCATACCGCGACGAGATGAACACTCGTGTCAACGCGGTTGTGACCGGAGACCTGTCCATCGAGGAGTACCAAGCCAACATCTGCACCGACCTGAATCAGTTCTTCGACAACTGATCAGACTCGACTGGGAGGGGTGGGGTGCGCCCCACCCCTCCCCCACCTGCGCGAGGATGGTCCCGTGACCACGCCCACCGAAACGCCAACCATGCAGACCACTCCGACCGCGTCCACGGCCCAGCCGGCGTGGCTGTTGGTCGTGATCGCCTGGCAGGTGGTGACGGCCATCGGGGCCACCCTGCTTGCCGCGGGGATGGCGACCGGGGCGCTCTTCTCATTCAGTGGGGTCGCATTGTGGATCGCCGTCGGCTTCGCAGTCGGCGTGGCCGTTACGGCGACGTGGGCGATCCCAAACCTGCTCAACCATCGCAACCGGGGCCGCACAGCGGCCACGCTGCTCCAGTACACCCTCCTCGTCGTGGGGACCGTGGGCGCACTCCACTCGATGGAGATGTTCCGCGGCATCGATGCCGTCGCGAACAACTTCCGGAGTCGGTGGTACTTCAGCATCATCATCGTCGTGGGCTGGATCGTCTACTCGCAGGCGAACCGGTTCACGGTGTCCGAAAGGTCCGTCGCCCGGATCGGTCGATGGATCATGCTGGCGGGCGCCACGATCCTCGCCTTGTCCCTCGGCATCGTTCCCGGAACGATCGAGTTCGCCCGCCGCCTGGTCGGGCTGGAGGCGGCAGGGCTCACCCTGGTGGCCCTGTTTTCGGGAACGGCATTCGTGCTGCTCCGGCGCAAGGAGTCCACCGAGCTCTTCCGTACGACCGCGGAGGAAGCAGAAGCCGTCGATGGCTATCTGTTCGTGTCACCGAATGTGTTCGGCTTCCTCGTGTTCTTCGCCTTTCCCTTGCTGTTCTCGCTGTTCATCTCCTTCACTGATTGGGATGGCCTCACCGCAATCGAATTCACGGGCATCGACAACTACGTCCGCATCTTCAGCCTCCAGTTCGCGACCGTCGATTCCGGGCAGGCCGCGTCCGACGTCCTCTCGGCCGGCTACAGCCAGGCCTTCCGTTTCGGCGACGTCATCATCGGCGCCCGAGATCCGAACTTCTGGATCGGCATGCGCAACATCATCTTCTTCGCCGTTGTGGCGATCCCGCTGGCGACGTTCCCTGCGCTGCTGCTCGCCGCCTTGCTCAACTCGAAGATCCCCGGCATGAAGGCCTTCCGGGCGATCTACTTCATCCCCTACGTTGCAGGCCTCCTCGGGGTCCTCCTCATCTGGAAGCAGCTCTACAACGCGGCGATCGGGTTCATCAACTACTTCATCCTGCGTTCCGTCGAGTTCATCAACTCGATCACGCCGTTCGATTTCACGGCACCGCAGCCGCAATGGCTCTCGGACCCCAACTTCGCCATGTGGTCGATCATCATCTTCTTCGCCTGGTTCATGACGGGATACAACGCGGTTCTCTTCGTCGCCGGCATGCAGGGCATCCCCGGCTCGCTGTACGAGGCCGCAGAGATCGACGGCGCGACGTGGTGGAACAAGTTCCGCAACATCACCGTGCCCCTGCTGCGACCGACGACGTTCTTCGTCGTCGCCACCACGACGATCCTTGGGCTGCAGATCTTCACGGAGCCGTACACGCTCATGGGTCCCCAGCTGCCGCCGTCGGGACCCAACAACGCAACGCTGACGCCGGTCATCCAGCTCTACCAAGAAGGGTTCAACCGATTCAACCAGGGTTACGCCAGCGCCATCGCCTGGGTGTTGTTCATCTTCATCTTCGGCGTGACGCTCGTGAACTTCTGGCGCCAGCGTCGGGCTGAAGAGGAGGGAATTGGCTGATATGAACGCCCGCGACACCCTCGTCCACAAGAACGCGACCGCCGAGACGAGGCGGCTGTCCCGCAGGTCCCGCAGGCGCAAGTACCTCGGCTGGGCAGGGATCTATCTGATCCTCGGATTCTTCGCCCTCGCGATGGTCTTCCCCTTCATCTACATGTTCTCCACTGCGCTCAAGGAATCCTCCGACGTTTTCCGCTATCCGCCCCGGGTGCTGCCGCAAGCGCCGAAGACAACCGTGGTCGATGGTGAGAGTCTCCCCCTCTTCGTCATCGAGTCCGCCGACGGTGACGAGCTCACGATGGTGCTCGCCGAGTCGGGCGTCGAGGCCGGCCTGTTCGCCCGCCCCGACGACCTCGAGGTGACCATTGCCGTTCCCCTCGAGTTCGCCTCGGACACCGGTCGGAAGGTCACCGTCGATGGCCAGGAGCTCGGGGTGTTCCTCGTGACATATGGCGGCGACAGCGAGGAGTTGGTCCTCCTGCGGGGAACGGCGGTGGGTCGATTCGTCGATCCCGATGACCCCTCGAGGGTGGGCTTCGCCGTCGTGCGCACGGCACAGCCGGCCGAGCAGATCACGGCGAAGTGGTCGAACTTCAACGAGGTCCTCGGCATCCGCGACTTCGACAAGGCGATCACGAACACGGTGCTCGTGACCGTGCTCGTCGTCGCTGGGAGCCTGTTCACCTCGATCATGGGCGGTTACGCCTTTGCGCGTATGAGGTTCCCCGGCAGGGACCAGCTCTTCGTCGGCTACCTCGGGTCGATCATGATCCCGTTCATCGTTCTCATCATCCCGCTGTTCCAGATCGTCGTTGCTCTGAACTGGAACAACACCCTGGCTGGCCTCATCTGGCCGTTCCTCTACACGGCGTACGGCACCTTCCTGATGCGCCAGTTCTTCGTGTCGATTCCCAGGGAT
This sequence comes from Acidimicrobiia bacterium, assembly GCA_046496605.1. GTDB lineage: Bacteria > Actinomycetota > Acidimicrobiia > Spongiisociales > UBA5794 > SZUA-442. The sequence continues at coordinate 7,298 of JAWOGV010000262.1, forward strand.
CTCGAGGAGGCTGCGTTCATCGACGGCGCTTCCCGGTGGCGCATCCTGTGGACGATCTTCGTGCCGCTCTCGTGGCCGGCCATCGCAACGCTCGCGACATTCCAGTTCCTGTACGCGTGGAACTCCTTCATCTGGCCGCTCGTCGTCATCGACGCAGGCAATACCGAATCGTTCGTCCTGACGCTCGCACTCTCGATCCTCGGCGGCCAAGGCGCCGACCAACCGCAGCTGATCTTCGCCGGGGTGGCTCTTGCCGTGATCATCCCGCTCCTCGTGTTCATCTCGGCACAGCGCTACTTCGTCGAGAATGTGGCGACGAGCGGCATCAAGTGATTTCGGGACGCCACCGATGAACCATCGCCTCATCCGAGCCGAGGATCCGAAGGTGGAGGTCGGGTCGTTCGACCGGTTCTACCGACACGGATGGCACTCGTGGTCCCCCAGCGGTTGGGTCGATCCTGCGGCACCCGTTGCACCGATCCCCGACGAGGGACGACGCCTTGGCCACGATGACCCGACCGTCGCCCTCGAGACCACGGTGTCGAGCAGCGACGTCGGTGTGGCGATCGACGCGAACGGCAGCGCAATCCTCCTCGGGGCCCTCGCGCCGTACGGCAGGGTGCGACCGGACGGCCCCATGCTCGTGGGCACGAGCGAGGCCGGTCCGATTGATTGGCTTGTCGCCGAAGGCACCGTCGAGGACGTCTTCGCCGAGTACGCCCGACATCTCGCACGGCACATGGGGCACCGCCCCCGCCGCCGCGTCACGGTGTGGTGCTCGTGGTACTCGTACTACGAGGACATCACGGAGCGGCAACTCCTCGATGAGATCGAGAGCATCAGAGACATGCCGTTCGATGTCATCCAGGTCGACGACGGGTGGGAGCGGGCTATCGGAGATTGGGATGCCAACGATGGCTTCCCAACGGGGATGCAGGCGATGGCCGATGCGATCCGCGCCACTGGGCGGTCCGCGGGGCTGTGGCTGGCTCCGTACATCGCACGATCCGACTCACATCTCGCCTCGGAGCGACCGGAACTGCTGCTCCGGGACGACGACGGAGCACCCGTGGTGTCGGGGATCAACTGGGGCGGGCCGTACTACTCCCTCGACCCGACGGCGGACGCCACCACCGAGTTCATCGTCGATCTCATCACCCGCGTGCGTTCGTGGGGATATGACTATCTCAAGCTCGACTTCCTGTATGCCGCAGCCTTCCCCGGAGCCCATGAGCAACCGATGCCGCGTGCGAACGCCTATCGACACGCCTTGGCGACCATCCGCGGGGCCGCGGGCGACGACTGCTACCTGAACGCCTGCGGCGCTCCGATCATCGCATCACTGGGCCTCGTCGACGGCATCCGGGTGGGGCCCGATGTCGCAGGCTTCTGGGAGGAGCCCGGGCTCACCGCCATGGGTGACTTCTCGGGACGTGGGGCCCGTAATGCCATCATCACCACGAGCGAGCGCCTGTGGCTGAAGGACATCGTCGACACCGACCCCGATGTGGCGTTCTTCGATCGCAGCACCGTCGAACTCGACGAGCGCACGGTGGCGGCCCTTCGCGACCTTGCAGCCATCACGGGGTTCGTCGGCACATCCGATCACATCGGCGATCTCGAGCCGGCGGAGGCCACCGAACTGCGCGCCGCCCTTTCCGGCGTTCCGACGGTGCATCGAGACGGCTGGCATCGCTGGAGCATCGATGGCAGACCGGTCGACTTCACGTGGGCGCACCGCTCACCCACCGCGCAGCCAGGACGTGAACCATGACCGTACCCACCTACGACGGCCCGCATCGGCGTTACAACCCCCTGACCGGCGAATGGGTGCTCGTGTCCGAGCAACGAACCAGCCGGCCGTGGCAGGGCCAGACAGAGCGCCCGACCCCGGACACCCGGCCCCAGTTCGATCCGACGTGCTATCTCTGCCCCGGCACCGAACGGGCCGGAGGCGTCCAGAACGAAACCTACGACGGTACGTACGTGTTCACGAACGACTTCCCCGCACTGGTGCCGTCCGGCCATGCTCTGGCGTCATCCGACGATGGTCTCTTCGTCGCCCAGGAGGAGAGCGGAACCTGTCGCGTCGTGTGCTTCTCCCCGCGCCACGACCTCACCCTCGCCGAGATGGACCTCCCCGACATCGAACGTGTCATCGACGTGTGGGCCGACCAGACCGCCGAGCTCGGCCGCTCCCACGCCTGGGTGCAGGTCTTCGAGAACCGGGGCTCGGCGATGGGCGCCTCCAACCCGCACCCGCACGGGCAGATCTGGGCAACGTCGCACGTACCGACCCTGGTCGCCACCGAGGACGATCACCAGCGACGATTCGCTGCGGCGAAGGGGGAGGTGCTTCTCGACGCCTACGCCCGCCGAGAGCAGGAGCTCGGCACGCGCACGGTCGTCGAGAACGAGGACTGGTTGATCGTGGTGCCGTTCTGGGCCGTGTGGCCGTTCGAAGCCTTGGTACTACCCAAGGTTCCCGTGCTGCGGATCACCGATCTGAACGACCGCCTCCGCGCGAACCTGGCCGCCGCGCTGAAGGAGATGCTCATCCGCTACGACAACCTCTTCCAGACACCCTTCCCGTATTCGATGGGATGGCACGGAGCGCCGTTCACGGATGGCCCGCATGACCATTGGCGGCTGCACGCGCACATCGATCCGCCGCTCCTGAGATCGGCCACGGTCCGCAAGTTCATGGTCGGGTACGAGCTGGCGGCTGAGTCCCAGCGGGATCTCACGGCGGAATTCGCCGCTGAGCGGCTCCGCAGCCTTCCGACCATCCACTACTCGAACTCGCTTCATGCAGCTCCCCATCGAGGCTGACGCACGATCGGCATTCGAGCAGCGGTTCGGGAGGGCTCCCACCGGAGTCGCCATATCGCCGGGACGCGTGAACCTCATCGGCGACCACACGGATTACAACGATGGGTTCGTGCTGCCCATGGCGATCGATCGATCGGTTGCAATGGCTTTCCGACCCACCGGGACTGGTGTCATCCGGGTGGTGTCAGACGGGGAGACGGCGGAATACGCCGTCGACCCACTCACCCACGGTCATCCCGCATGGAGCGAGTACCTGCGGGGCGTGGCGTGGAGCCTCCCCTCAGCGTCCGGGGTGGCCGGCTGGGACGCAGCGATCGCCTCGACGATCCCAATGGGCGCCGGGCTGTCGTCGTCGGCAGCCATCGAGGTGGCGACGGCGCTCGTGCTCGACCATCTCG
>JAWOGV010000289.1:0-6609 GCA_046496605.1 Acidimicrobiia bacterium
GTACCGCGTCGTCAACGCCGTGCCTGCCTCGAAGGCCTCGCGTCCGGCACGGCGTTGACGACGCGAGGCCTTCGAGGCAGGCACCGTGGAACGGACACGACCCCGGGAACTCGTCGTCCTCGCGACGGGGCACGAGCATGTGCCCCACCTCGGGATGATTCGCACCCCGTACGATGTCGCCGTCGACCCACAGCCCACCACCGATGCCGGTTCCGACGGTCAGGTATGCGCGCGTCGTCGATGTGGCCGCACCCCAGATCACTTCTCCGCGCAGCGCGGCATTCACATCCGTGTCAATGGCGAATGGGACGTCCCTCGTGCCGATGATCCGCCCGACCACATCGGCCCCTGACCAGTGCGGCTTCGGCGTGGCCATGATCGAGCCGAACGTCGGCGAACGTCGACGCAGGTCGACGGGTCCGAACGTTCCGATACCGACCGCGGCGATCCCATGCGAGGCTTCGATGGCGTCGAGGGTCCTCGCGATCCTCGGGAACGTCTCATCAGGCGCCTCTGTGTCGATGCGGACGCGGTCGGTGAGGTCCCTGCCACCCACACTGGAGCCGATGACGATCTTCGTGCCGCCGAGCTCGATGCCGATGTCGACGCTGGGCATGATCGGTCAGGTCGCCGAGGGGCGAGCCTTCTTGAGTTGATCGCCGATGATGAAGGCGAGTTCGAGCGCCTGACTCGCGTTGAGGCGCGGATCGCAATGGGTGTGGTAGCGGTCGGACAGGTTCTCCTCGTCGATGCGGGCCGATCCGCCCGTGCACTCGGTGACGTTCTTGCCCGTCATCTCGAAGTGCACACCTCCTGCGTGCGTTCCGGAGCTGCGATGGACCTCGAAGAAGGACTCGACCTCCCGTGCGACCCTCTCGAAGGGGCGCGTCTTGTAGCCGTTCGACGAGATGATCGTGTTGGCATGCATCGGGTCGCACGACCACACGACCTCGAACCCCTCCCTCCGGACTGCTTCGATGAGTGGCGGGAGGTAGCGTTCGACCTGGTCGGCGCCGTGGCGGGTTATGAGGGTGAGGCGACCCGGATCGTTCTCCGGGTCGAGGATCGACACGAGCCTGACGAGGTCGTCCGTTGTCAGTGACGGGCCACATTTGAGGCCGATGGGATTCCCCACCCCCCGGAGGAGTTCGACATGGGCGCCGTCGACCTGTCTCGTCCGGTCGCCGATCCACAGCATGTGCGCTGAGGTCGCGTAGTAGTCCCCGCTCAACGAATCCACCCTGATCAGGGCCTCCTCGTAGCCGGGGAGCAGCGCCTCGTGACTCGTGTAGATGTCCGTCTCTGCGAGCTGGGGGGCGGTCGCGGCTGTCAGCCCGATTGCGCGCATGAATGCCAGGGTCTGGTCGATGTCGCTGGCGAGGGCCTCGTATCGCTCGCTCTGGGGGGTGTCCTTGATGAACTCGAGGTTCCAGCGATGGACCTTCTCGAGGTCGGCCATGCCCCCTGACGAGAAGGCCCTGAGGATGTTGAGCGTGAGGGCTGACTGGTAATAGGCCTTGAGTTGGCGCTCCGGGTCGGGCCTGCGGGCTTCGGCGTCGAAGGCGATGCCGTTGACGATGTCCCCGCGGTAGCTCGGAAGGGCAACGCCGTCCTGGACCTCGAAGTCCTCCGAGCGTGGCTTGGCGAACTGGCCCGCCATGCGTCCGACCTTCACGACCGGCAGGGCTGCCCCATACGTCAGCACCACGGCCATCTGGAGCATCACCTTGAAGGAGTCACGGATCGTATCGACATGGAACTCGGCGAAGGCTTCGGCGCAGTCACCTCCCTGGAGCAGGAATGCATCGCCCGTCGCGACGTCGCGCAGCTGGGCGCGGAGCCGTCGCGCCTCACCGGCGAACACGAGAGGCGGGGACGATGCGATCTGCTTCTCGACATCTGCGAGCGCGTCCGGATCCGGGTATGTCGGCTGCTGGCTCGCGTGCTTCGTACGCCAGCTGTCAGGTGTCCAGGTCATCCGTCGTCCTCGTCGGTGGGACGTGATGGTAACGACGCGCAGCGCGTCGGCATCCACACCCTCGCCGCACTGCCTTCGGCGCGAGCCCGCTGTCAGAACGTGATGTGATCAGGGTGGGGACCGACCCGTTCGTCGCGGTCGAGCGAGCGAACCCGGCCCATCTCGTCGTCGGTCAGGGTGAAGTCGAAGACCTCGCCGTTCTCCACGATGCGATCCCTTGTGATGGACTTCGGGATCGTGGCGATGCCCTCCTGGAGCTGCCACCTGAGCACGACCTGGGCGGGGGTTCTGCCGATGGATCGAGCGATCCCTGTGATGACGGGGTCGTCGATCATCTGACCATGTTTGAGGGGACTCCATGCCTGGGGGACGGTCCCGAGATCCCTGCACGCTTCCCGCACGTCGAGCTGCTGGAGATGTGGGTGGAGCTCGATCTGGTTCACCGATGGTGCGACGGTTGCCGCTGCCATCAGCTCGTCGAGGTGGTGGCGCTCGAAGTTGGAGACGCCGATGGCTCGCGTGAACCCCTCCGATTGGAGTCTTTCCAACGCTCGCCAGGACGCGGCCGTGTGCTGTGGCTTCGGCCAGTGGATGAGGTAGAGATCGACGTAGTCGAATCCGAGCGTCTGGAGGCTCGCATCGAGCGCATCGAGGGCCGACTCGAAACCTTGGGCCGTGTTCCAGAGTTTGGTGGTGACGAACACATCCCTTCGTGGAAGCCCTGATCGCCGAATCGCCTCTCCGACGCCCTTTTCGTTCCGGTAGATGGCCGCGGTGTCGATGAGGCGATACCCCGCCTCGAGTGCCCAGAGCACCGCGTTGATGACCGTGTCGCCGTCCTCGACCTTGAAGACCCCGAGGCCGTGCATGGGCATCTCGACCGTGCCATGGAGCATCGTCGTCATCGGGTGGTTCATGCGTCCCACGCTAGTCGTGATCGTGCATCCCGACGGCGGGGGTCCTCATCGTGGCACCGACGGCTCGAGCGCCGGTGCGATGCCCCCTCGACGTTCGCGACGCCACCCCGTGACAGCGACCCCAACTGCGATCAGTGTCAGGATCACGCTCACGATGAGGGTGTCGCGCAGTCCGGCCGCTTGTGCTGCGGGCCCAGCCGACTCGGCAGTCCCCCCTCCTGCATGGGCCGTCGTGCGCGTAGCCCACAGCGTCCCGAGTACGGCGATCCCGACGATCTGGCCCGTGATGCGATTGATGGTCAGCATGCCGCTCGTGATGCCAAGGCGCCCCGAGGGCACGGCTCCGAGGATCGCACTGTTGTTCGGGGACTGGAACAGGCCGAAACCCGCACCGATGACGAGCCCGGTGGCGACGAACTGGAGTGCCGTCGTGTCCGTGTCGAACAGGATGGCAGCGAGCGTTATGCCCGTTGCGGTGACGATGAGTCCCCCCGTCGTGACCTTTCGGGTACCGAGACGGTCCGACAACGATCCCGACAGTGGGGCCAGGATCCCGAGGCTGATCGGGATCGATGCGAGGAGCAGGCCGATCTGTCGTGTCGAGAACCCGAGAACGGTGTCGAGGTAGAACGGAAGGATGAGGAACAAACCCGAGATCGCCACGAATTGCAGGAAACCTACGAACAGGCCCGAGGAGAGATCGCGGTTCGAGAACAGCGACAGATCGACCATCGGCTGTGCCGTTGTCCGCTCGATGCCGACGAATGCGACGAACGCGACGATCGACACGACGATCGCACCGATGACGAGTGGATCGCCGAGGCCGGCTTCCTGGGAATGGGTCAACCCGGCGAGGAGGCTCAGAAAGGCGATGAAGAAGGCGACTGCGCCTGCCCAGTCGAAACGCTGGGAGGCCCGTGGACGGGTGTTCGGCACGAAGCGGATCGCCGTGATGGTGCCGATGATGCCGATCGGGAGGTTGACGAGGAATATCAGGCGCCAGGAAGCCACGTCGATGAGCAGGCCTCCGAGCACCGGCCCTGCGATGATCCCGATCGACACCATCGCCCCGTTGATGCCGAGTGCCTTCCCCCGCTCGTGTGGAGGGAAGGCCTCCGTGGTGATCGCGAAGCCGAGGGCGAAGATCATCGCTGCCCCAACGGCCTGGAGGACCCTCGCGAGGATGAGGAGCTCGACGGTCGGAGCGAGGCCCGCGAACACAGAGAAAGCCGTGAAGACGGCGAATCCTGCCGTGAAGATCCGCTTCTTGCCGACCATGTCACCGAGCCTGCCGAATCCGAGGGTCAGGGTCGCCTGGGTGAGGAGGTATCCGAGCGAGACCCATTGGACCACCCCGAACGACGTTCCGAACTCCTCGGCGAGCGTCGGCAGCGCGACGTTGACGATCGAGCCGTCGATCGTCCCGAGGAGGATCGCCATCGCAGTCGCGGTGAGCACGAACCATTTGCGCGAGTAGTCGACGGTCCCGAGGGTTCGGTCATCTGCCATCTCACCTGGTTGGGGTGCCATCGGCGCAAGCGTAGGGACGGCGGCCCGCCGTTCATTCGCGACGGGATTGCCCGCGTCACGTCACATCAGGCGGGCATAGTCCGATTCCAACCGATCCCAATCGAGAAGGGCGTTGAATCCCCCAAGGCTGAGGGAAGAGGCAAGTGCCGGGATGTCGTCGAAAGGCGGCGGTATGAACCGTGGCGCCTCCACGAGTCCCTCTTCGTAGAGGTCGCGAAGGGCACCCATGTCGAGAAGGTCGATCTTTCCGCAGAACAGGAGCGGGATGCGCTCGGTCTTGCCGAGCTCGATCGCGAGCCTCACGTACAGGAGTGTGAGGACGAGGCCCTTCGCGTAGCCCAGGTCCTTCGTGAAGGGCCCGCTCTCGGGGAGGCTCCCCCTGAAGGTGCGGCTGGTGGCGGTCCACGCCTCATTCTCGGAGAGCCCGTCGGTTCGCATCATCTCGAAAACCTCGGTGAATGCCGCACCGCTGGAGGCAGCCTCGATCGCCTCGATGCGGTGCATCAGCTTCGTGATGCGGCGGGGGTGGCTGCGCATATTGAGCATCTCGGTGAGCACGGCAAGTCCCTCCTGGGTGACCGTGGTCCTCGGCGCTGCCTTTCCGAGGAACGTGCACGTCGGTTGGGCGAGACCGTTCTGGGTCGTCCCGACATGGACCCATGCTTCATGCGCCTCCAGGACAGCGAGGTCCCGTTGGGAGAACATCTTGTCCTGTCGAATCTTGATGTAGTCGCTCCCGGCGGCGGCGTCGGCGACGATCTGGTCGTCCGGACGGACCTCGACCATGCCGGGCCCCATGGAGGCGTCGACCATCTCCTGGAGGATCACGACCGCTTCCGGACCTGTGATCGACCGCCGATCGCGCTCCCCCGCCGTCTGGACCTGGAGCCCCGACAGCACCGAGCGCATCTGTGCGGCGACGTCCGATACCGTCGGTCCGCCTGCGTGGAAGACGTCATTCGGCGTTCCGTACAGAACGTTGCTGATGGATGAGAACTGATCCGTCCCGCGCGCTTCGAGCATGTCGAGGGTGAGTCGGAACTGGTCGCACATGAAGCGCATCATCTCGCCGGCGGCCGAGACAGGGCCGAGTTCGGTGACGATGTCCGACTTGATGACACGAAACTCCTCCCGTGTCGCTCCTGGATCGAACATGAGGGGAATCGATTCGTAGTAGCCGTGGTCGATCCGTGGTTGCTCCTTGAAACCCGAGGAGAAGAACGCATCCTTGATGCCGTCGTGCCAATTGATGGCTGCGAGGACGCGAATCGGCCTCTGTGCTTCGACGATCCGCTCGGACAGATCGCGGACCGTCCTGTGATATGGGTCGAGTTCCGTCACGGGATCCCTTGGCTCGCCAACGAGCCAATGTAACCGGGGTGCCGGGGTACGCCATGGACCACCACCGCGCAGAGCGACCCCGGAGCGGTCGCTGCGATCAGCGTCCCCACGAACCGTGACCCGCCTATGGCGGCAATGGTGGGGTCAATGTCCGAAGGTCTTGTCCATGGACTGGTTGGAGCCCGCCGAGTGGCCGGCCTTTTTGGTCTTCTTGTCCAGCCGCTTCTCCTTCAGGCCCTTGGCCGGCGCCTTCTTGGTCTTGTCCCCGCGCTTGTCCTTGCTACCCATGATCGCCTCCATGCCACCGAAGTGGTGGCCACCTCATTGTGTCACATACGGGCAGACGGCGGTGACGACGGCGCGTCGGCGGGATCGTGTCCCGCCACAGCCCATGTCGGCGAGGTGTACGGTTGGAGGTGCGCCTTCGATGCGTCCGTGGCTGCTCCTGTCCCGAAAGGAGTGACACGTGGAAGCGACATACGGTCGGCACCGAACGGGAATCCCTGGCGCTCGATACGAAGGAGGAGCCATGCTCCACCACGCACATCCCCGCATGTCGCGGGCTCCGACGATCGCCGTCCTGATCTCACTCCTGGCGGCTCTCCTGTTTGCCGCTTCCCCCGCCCAGGCGGATCCGCCGGACGACTACGCAGCCGCCGCGTTCCAACTCACGATCCTCCACAACAACGACGGTGAGTCGCGGCTCATCAATGCCGGCGTCGGGCGCGAGGACTATGGAGGGGCGGCGAGATTCAAGGCGCTCGTCGACACGCAGAGGGCTGCGGCGACGAACCACGTCATGATCTCGTCAGGGGACAACTTCCTCGCGGGCCCCGAGTTCAA